>CAMATV010000189.1 GCA_945861235.1 Opitutus sp. GAS368 | reverse complement strand
AGCACCATCCTTCCGTGGATCGCCGAATACTCACCCTACGCCCTCGTCACCCGCGACGATCCGCCGGTGTATCTTTTCTACACGGTCGCACCCGCCCTCGGTCAGCCGCAGAAAGACCCGACGCACACGTCGAACTTCGGCGTTAAACTCCAAGAGCACTGCCGCGCCAACGGCGTCGCCTGCGAACTCGTCTACCCCGGCGCCCCCGGCGTGGAACACGCCACCACGCAAGACTACCTCATCGCGACGCTCACGGCCCCGCGCCGTTGAGCATTCCTTCTTATGAAATCGATCGCTTTTCTCGCTGCCGCCCTCCTCGCCGCCCTCCCCGTCCGCGCCGAATTCCGCGCGGGCGCCGCCGTCGTCGACGTCACGCCCACGGTCCTCCCCGTGCTCGTCAACGGCTCCATGGTCAGCCGCTCGGTCGACAAGATAAACACCCGCGTCCACGCCCGTGCCCTCGCGCTGGCCGACGGCAGGGAGCAGATCGTCATCGTCGTCGTCGACAGCTGCATGATGGGCCGGCCGCTGCTCGACGAGGCCAAGGCCCTGGCCGCCGCGCGCACCGGCATCCCGCGCGAGCGCATCCTGATCTCAGCCACGCACGCGCACAGCGCGCCCGCCTCAATGGGCTGCCTCGGCACCGACGCCGATCCGCGCTACGTGCCGCTGCTCCGCGAGAAACTGGTCGAGGCCATCGCCGCCGCGCAGGCCAACCTCGAGCCTGCGCAGGCCGGCTGGGCCAAGACCGACGCCGACGCCTTCAACGCCACGCGCCAATGGATCCGCCGCCCCGACCGCCTCGCCGAGGATCCGTTCGGCAACCAGACCCTCCGCGCCAACATGCACGCCGCACGCAACCTCGACGACGTCACCGGCGAGGCCGGCCCCGAGGATCCCGATCTCACGCTCATCTCCATCCAGGCGCGCGACGGGCGCCCGCTCGCCGTGCTGGGGAATTTCTCGATGCACTACTTCGGCGACAAGGACATCAGCGCTGACTACTTCGGGCTGTTCGCCGAGGGCCTGAAAGTGCGCCTCGCCGCCGCCGCGCCCGCCGGCAAGCCCGCGTTTGTCGGCATCATGTCGCACGGCTGCAGCGGCGACATCTACCGCACCGATTACCGCATCCCCGAGAAGGACCGCCCCAAGCCCACCATCCAGCACTACGCCGACGGCCTCGTGGATCTCGCGGTCAAGGCCCTCGCCGGCATCCGCTACCGCGGCGACATCGACCTCGCGATGGCCGAGCGCCGCCTGACGCTCGACTACCGCGTGCCCGACGCGCAACGCCTCGAGTGGGCGCGCCGCGTCGTGCGGGAAACGGGCGACCGCCCTGTCAAGACCCAGCCCGAGATCTACGCCCGCGAGCAGATTTTCCTCCACGAGGCGCAACGCACCGAGATCGTCGTGCAGGCCCTGCGCCTCGGCGACATCGCGATCGCCACGACGCCCACCGAGACCTACGCCGTCACCGGCCTGAAGATCAAGGCCGCGAGCCCCGTGCGGCACACGATGGTGATTGAGCTCGCCAACGGCGGCGACGGCTACATCCCGCCCCCCGAGCAGTATCCGTTTGGCGGTTACAACACCTGGGCCGCGCGCTCCGCCGGCCTCGAGGTCCAGGCCGAGCCGAAAATCGCCGAGGCCGCGATCGGCCTGCTCGAAAAAGTCTCCGGCCGCCCCCGCCGCCCGTGGAAACTCGCCGATGGCCCCGCCGCCCGCGCGCTGCTCGACGCCAAACCCCACGCCTACTGGCGGCTCAACGAATTCACCGGCCCGCTCGCGGCCGACGCCGCTGGCCAGGGCCGCGACGCCGCCTACGAGCCCGGCATCACATTCTACCTCGACGGCCCGCGACCCGCGGACTTCTGCTCCGCCGACGAGAGAAACCGCGCGCCGCACTTCGCCGGCGGCCGGCTCCGCGCGCGTTTCGAGGGCGTCCGCGATCGCTACTCCGTCTCGCTGTGGCTCTGGAATGGCTTGCCCGCCGCCGCCCGCGCAACGAGCGGCTGGCTTTTCTCCCGCGGCCCCGATCACGGTCTCGCACCACACGGCGATCACCTCGGCGTCGGCGGCACGGCCGGGCACGCCGGCAAGCTCGTCTTCTTCACCGGCGACGATTCCGCCGCCGCCGTCGCCGGCCGCACCGCCATTCCGCGCTGGACGTGGCAGCACGTCGTGCTCGTGCGCGAGGGCGGCACGGTGCGCATCTACCTCGACGGCCAGCTCGAGATCGAGACGCGCACCGCCGCGCCGCGCGCGCCCGCCGCGGATCATTTTTTCTTCGGCGGCCGCAGCGACGGCGATTCCAGCTGGGAAGGCCGCCTCGACGAGATCGCATTTTTCCACCGCGCCCTCACCGCCGCCGACGTCGCGCGCCTTTCGCCCCGCTGATTCCTTTTTTCATTCTCCCCATGAAATCCCCGCTCCTCCTCGCCCTTCTCCTCCCCGCGACCGCCCTCGCCGCCCCGGCGGCGGCCAACACCGCACTCGCCCGCGCGCTCACGTTTCACGCGTCGTTCGATACCGGCCTCGATGCCGATTTTTCCCGCGGCGAAAAAACCTGCTACTTACGCACGAAAACGGACCTCATGCCCGCCGCGCTCAACGACGACGTGCAGCTCGCACCCGGCGCCGGCCGCTTTGGCGGCGCGCTGCATTTTCCGAAAAAGGGCAACACCCGCCCGCTCTTCAAAGACGGCGGCACGCTCGGCTACAACGGCCAGTCGTGGTCCGCCACCGTCTCCGTTTGGCTCCGCCTCGATCCCGATAAGGATCTCGAACCCGGCTACTGCGATCCCGTGCAGATCGTCGGCGACGACAGCAAGAAGGGCTTCATCTTCCTCGAATGGTCAAAGGACGAGTCGCCGCGTTTCTTCCGCTTCGCCATCCGCCCGCTGCAGCATATCTGGGACCCGCAGAACGTCGGCTGGGGCGCGCTGCCCTTCGAGCAGCGCCCGATGGTGCAGGTCGCCCGCGCCCCGTTCTCCCGCGAAGCGTGGACCCACGCCGTCTTCACGCTCGATAAAATCAACGACAAATCCGCGAAACCCACCGGCCGCCTCTGGCTCAATGGGAAACTCCAGGGCGCAATCGAAAACTGGGACCTCACGTTCGCGTGGGCGCCCGACGCCGCCAACCTTGTCCTCGGCGCCGCCTACGTCGGCCACCTCGACGATCTCGCCGTCTTCGACCGCGCGCTCACCGCCGCCGAGGTGCAACAACTCATGGCCTTGAAAAACGGCGTCCGCGATCTGCGGCCGTAGCCCCGCGATACCCACGTCTCGTGATATTTGGACGATAGTCGAAACACCACTCGCTCACGCTCGCAGCTACCAGAAGTCAAAAACTCAAATGACGTTGGTATGAGCAGCGGGCTTGACTACGCCGCGCCCGTGCGCGCCGATCTGCCCTCACCCTCGTCGCTGCACTTTCCCCGAAGCCTGCATCCTAACTCCGCCATGAAATTTGCCATCTTCACACCCCTGACCTCGCTCAGCGGTATCGCCATCCTCGCGCTCGCCACCATCGCCGCACTCCCTTCGCTCTCGGCCCAAACAAGCGCCACCTCCTCCACCGCCACCGCGCCCACCACCGGCTCCATCACCGGCCGTGTCCAAAACACCGATACCGGCCAATACGTGAACAACGCCCGCGTCACCGTCCGCGGCACCAACCTCGTCGCCCCCACCGACGAGACGGGCACCTTCCGCCTTTCCGCCGTGCCCGCCGGCGAGGTCATCCTCGAAATCTTCTTCACCGGCCTCGATCCCCTCCGCGCGCCGCTCACCCTCGCCGCCGGCCAGACGCTCGAGCGCGACTTCGAACTCAACAGCGCCTCCCGCCGCGGCCGCGCGGGCGAGGTCGTAAAACTCGAGTCCGTCGTCACCTCCGCCTCACGCGAGATGGACGGGGCCGCCATCGCCATCAACGAACAGCGCTTCGCCGCCAACATCGTCAACGTCGTCTCCGCCGACGAGTTCGGCGTCGTGCCCGACGGCAACATCGGCGAGTTCCTCAAAATGCTCCCCGGAATCACCATGGATTACCGCGGCGGCGACCCGCGCGAAATCTCCATGAACGGCGTGCCGTCGTCCTACGTGCCCGTCACCATCGGCGGTTTCAGTCTCGCGACCTCGGAAACTTCCGGCACCGGCCGCAACGTCGAGCTCAACGCCGTTTCCATCAACAACGTCTCGCGTATCGAGGCCGTCTACTCGCCGACCCCCGAGTCCCCCGGCTCCGCTCTCGCCGGCTCCGTGAATCTCGTTCCCCGCAGCGCCTTCGAACGCTCCAAGCCGATTTTCAACGGCAGCGTCTACCTCGCCGCGCGCGACAGCACCATCGAGGGCCGCACGCCCGGTCCCGCGCGCACACCCACGTGGAAAGTCCGCCCGGGCTTCGAATTTTCCTGGGTTGTGCCCGTGAACAAACGCTTCGGCTTCACCGTCTCCGCCGGCGGGTCCACCCAATATGTCGAGGGCCCCCTCCTGCAAAACACCTGGCGCGGCGCCGGCTCCGCCACCAACGGCACCACCCTCCCCGACACCACGCCCGATCGCCCCTACCTCTCCGACTTCCTCGTCCGGATCGAGTCCAAGATCGCCGACCGCTCCTCCTTCGCCACCAGCGTAGACTATAAGCTCAGCCCCATCGACCGGCTGTCATTTTCCTTTCAATACGGGACCTTCCACACCGACTATAACCAGCGCGCGATCACGTTCACCGTCGGCAGTACGCGGCCGGGCGACTTCTCGCCGACGTTCACGCGCGGTGTGGCCGGGGCCGGCGAGGTCCGGATCGCGAACAACGGCAACCACCGCTACAGCCGCACCTTCATGCCCACGCTCTCCTGGCGGCACGACGGCCCCGTCTGGAAGGCCGAGACCGGACTCGGCTCCTCCCACGCCGAGAATAAATTCCGCAACGTGGACAAGGGTCGCTTCGCCGGCACGCTCGCGCGCCGCACGGGCGTCACCGTCTCCTTCGCCGATAATTTCTATCTGCGCCCCGGCACCATCACCGTCACCGACGGCACCACCGGCGCCCCCGTCGATCCGTATAACATTGCCACCTACGCGCTGAGCACCGCCTCGGGCAGCCCGCAACGCTCCCGCAACGTCCACCGCACCGCCTTCGCCAATGTCCGCCGCGATCTCGACCTACGCTTTCCGCTCACGTTGAAGGCCGGTCTCGATTTCCGCCAGTCGCGCACCGACAACCGCACGCAGAACAACGCGCTCACCTTCGTCGGCCCCGATGGCCGCGCCTCGCTCACCCCCATCGGCAGCGACGACGGTGCCGCCGGCGTTTACGATCAGTTCTACTACCAACGCGCCGGCCTCTTCGGCATTCCCCGCGTGCAATGGGCGAGCAATGAAACCGTGCTCGATGTTTACCGCGCCCGGCCCGAGTGGTTCACCTCCGACGCCAACGCCAAATACCGCGCCGAGGTCAACGCCTCCAAGCTCTCCGAGGAACTCATCTCCTCCGCCTTCCTCCGCGGTGATGCCGCTTTCTTCGACCGCCGCCTGAAACTCGTCGGCGGCCTCCGCGCCGAGCAGACCAATATCACTGCCCGCGGCCCACTCAGCGATCCCACGCGCAACTTCCAGCGCGACGCCGCCGGCAAGGTCATCACCATTGCCAGTCCCACTCCCGCCGACCCCAACCGCCGCACTCCCGCGCTCATTTTCCCCACGACCAACGCGCTCGCCGTCTCGCAGCTCACCCTCCTCGACCGGGCCGCCAGTGCCGAAAAGGAATACCTGCGCCTCTTCCCCAGCGTGAACGCCAGTTTCAATCTTCGCGAAAATCTCATCGCCCGCGCCGCCTTCTACGAGTCCGTGGGCCGCCCGAATTTCAACCAATACTCCGGCGGCGTCACCCTGCCCGATGTCGAATCACCCCCGAGCACGACCAATCGCATCGTCGTCAACAATGCCGCGATCAAGGCGTGGAGCGCCCGCACCAGCAAAGTCACCCTCGAGTATTACTTCGAGCGCGTCGGCTTGTTTTCCGTCGGCGCGTTTCGCCGCGATTTCAAAAATTTCTTCGGCGCGACGACCTTCGATGCCACGCCGGAGTTTCTTTCGCTCTACGGCCTCGACGCCAATCTCTACGATCCGTTTCAAGTCGCCACCCAGGAAAACCTGTCGACCACCGTGCGGATGGAAGGCATCGACATTAACTACAAGCAGGCGCTCACCTTCCTCCCGCGCTGGGCCCGCGGCTTGCAGCTCTTCGCCAACGGCAGTGCCCAACGCGCCACCGGCGACGGTGCCACCAACTTCACTGGCTACATCCCGCGCACTGGCAGCTGGGGCCTCAGTCTCTCGCGCGAAAACTACAACGTGCGCCTCAACTGGAATTACCTTGGCCGCCAACGCCGGGGCATTGTCACGGGTCGCAGCATCGAAGCCGGCACCTACAACTGGGGCTCGAAACGTTCCTACATCGATGTCACCGGCGAGTATTCGCTCACGCGCCGTCTCGCGCTCTTCGCCAATCTCCGCAATGTCAACGACCCCACCGACGACGCAGAAATCCACGGCCCCACGACGCCCGCCGCCGCCCAATTCCGCCAACGCGCCGAATTCGGCTCCCTCTGGACCGTAGGCCTCAAGGGCACGTTCTGAGCC
>CAMATV010000188.1 GCA_945861235.1 Opitutus sp. GAS368 | reverse complement strand
TGATCTGCCATTCGGCCGAGGGGATTTCGGCGGCGGAGACCGACAGGAGGGACGCGATGAGCAGGAGGGTATGGCGAGGGTTCATGGGGATGGGATCGATGGTTTTCGGCGGCGCTTAAACGTTGGGCACGGCGGTGAGGGTGGTGCGTACTTCGTTGCACAGAACAGTCCGGGTCTGCGCGCGAGTCCATGCGGAACGGTTGCGAGACGACGATTACTGGCGCGAGTTCAGCGAGGACCTTTGGCGGGATCTTCGTAAGACAGCACCAAGGGCGCCGGCGGCAAGGCCGCCCCCGGCGGACGTGCGGCGAAAGTTTTCCGCAAACGGCCTCAGGTCATCTGCAATCCGCGCATCGTGCCGGTCGCGGAGGCAAACTTATCGGTTTCAATCCCCATCCGCTGGAGCATGGAGACAAAAAGATTTGGCAGCGGGTAATTGTGCTCTTTGTCGAAGCCGAGGTGTTGACCGTGGCGGAAACCGCCTCCTGCGAACAGCGTTGGCAGGTTCGTCGTCACGTGGGTGTTGGCGTTGCCGAGATTAGAACCGTAGAGGATCATCGTGCGGTCGAGGAGCGGCTCGCCGTCTTCCTGAATCGATTTCAGCTCGGTGAACAGTTCCGCGAGGAGTTTCATGTGCCACTCGTCGACGGTTTTGAGTTGGCTGAGTTTCGCCTCGGATTTTCCGTGGTGGGAGAGGTTGTGGTAGCCGTCGCTCAGTTTGTGGTCGCCGAACTCGATCGCGGGCGAGCTGACGCTGTCGAGTAGGAGCGAGATCGAGCGGGTCGAGTCGGTCTCAAACGCGAGGCGCGCCATGTCATACATGAGCTTCACTTTTTCCATGTAGGCTTTCGGGCTGGCGGGATCGAGTGGCTCGGGGACGTGGACGACGGGGCGCGGGGTGTGTTCCCACGCGCGGGACATCTGCATGCGCTGCTCGAGGTCGCGCACGCTGGTGAAATATTGGTCGAGCCGATCGCGGTCGCGCGCGGTCACGCCGCGTTGGAGGTCTTTCGCCTGGCTGCCGACGGCGTCGAGGATGCTCTGCCCGCGCTCAAGTTTGCGGAGCTGCGCGGCGACTTCGGCCGGAGAACCTTGCACGAACATCCGGCGAAACACGTCCGACGGTTTTTCCTCGCACGGGATCAGGGCGCCCGAAGCCGTCCACGAGAGACTGCGCTGACCCTGCTGGACATTCACCCCGAGGGTGAGCGAGGGGAAACGCGTTTCGTGGCCGATGCGTTCCGCGATGTATTGATCGAGGGAGATGGTATTGCGGAAACCACCACTGCCGGGATGCGGCGCCGCGGTGAGGAAGCACACGTCGGCTGGATGACCGGCGTCCACGTCGGGATGCGACACGCCGCTGAACACCGTAAAGTCGTCGCGATGGTGCGCGAGGTGTTGGAGATAGGGCGAGAGTGCGTAGCCGCGGCCGGTCTGAGTGGGGAAAAACTGGTCGGGGAGCAGGCCGAGGTTATTGCAGATGGCGAGCAGGCGGCGCGGCTTTTTCGCGGCCGCGGCGGAGGCGGCGCGAGAAAAGGTGGGTAACACCGAGTCGAGCAACGGGAGCGAAAGGACGATGCCGGTGCTCCGCAGAAACTGCCGGCGGGAGAGGGTGGGGCGGGTTGCGATAAACGCGGAGCGGCGGGGCGAGGGTGAGTGCATGGCGGCGTGTGGATTGTGGGGGAGCCTGCTTGCAGGCGATGGTTGGGGAGAGGGGGGCGGAGGTCCGAGGATCGCTTGCAACCGGTTACTTGTTTAGGAAAAGCGGGCTCTGCACAACCTCGCGCACGAGGCTCCGCAGACCATAGTTTTGGGCGCGGGTGCGTTGGAGGATGGCTTCGATTTCGCCGCGGTCACCGAACCGCACCGGTGAGCCCGTGGCAAAAATCAGCAGTTGGCGGGCGAGGTTGCGCGCGAGCAGCGCGTCTTCTGCGCGCACGAGGCGCTTGAAATCGCGGATGTCCTGAAACGGCCGTCCGTCGGGCAGCTCGCCGGTTGCATCCACCGGCAGACTGAGCTGAAACGCGAAGGGGTGCCCGTTCTTGCCGAGGCCCTTGAGCGCGGGCTTGGTTTCGTCGGCGCCACGATAGCGATCACGCCACGCGCCCATCACGTCGAAACTTTCGAGGGCGAAGCCGGGCGGGTCCATCTTGCGGTGGCACGCGGCGCAGCTCGCGTCTTCGCGGTGTTTGGAGAGTTGCTCGCGAATCGTCACGGCCCCGCGGATGTCGGGCTCGACGGCGGCGACGGGCGGCGGCGGCGGGATATCGATTCCGAGGATACGTTCCATGATCCACTTTCCGCGGAGCACGGGCGAGGTGGTCGTGCCGTTGGCCGTGATTTTGAGCACGCTGGCCTGGGTCATGAGGCCGCCGCGCGGACTGTCGGCTGCGAGCAACACGCGGCGCATGGCGACGCCCTTCACTCCCGGGATGCCGTAGTGGACGGCGAGGCGTTCGTTGACGTAGGTGAAGTCGGAATCGACGACGGTGCGTGCGGGCAAGTCGCGGCGCAGCATCTCGGCGAAGTAAAGTTGCGTCTCCAACAGGGCGGCCTCGGCGAGCGCGTCGTCGAGGTAGTAGTCGTTGTAGAGAGTGGTGGAGGGCGTGGAATCCTCCATTTTTCGGAGGTCGATCCAGTAATCGAGAAACGCTTCCTGGAAACGCTGCGCCTTCGGGTCGGCGAGCAGGCGCTCGGTTTCGGCGCGAAGCACAGCGGGTTTGCGGAGGGTGCCCTGCGAGGCGTGGGCGCGCAGCGCATCGTCGGGCGGCGAGTTCCACAGGAAAAGCGCCAAGCGAGTGGCGAGGGCATAGTCGTCGAGGCGGCCCGGTTTTTCATCGAGAAACACGAAGCCCGGCGACGCGAGCACGGCGGTGTAGCCGGCGAGCATCGACTCGGCGAAGCTCAGACCAGCCGCGCGGCGCTCGTGGACGAGGGTGAGGAACCGCTGCACGTCGGCATCCGCGATCGGTCGGCGATAGGCGCGTTGGACGAAGGCGCGCATCAAGCGCGCCGCGTCTTGTTGCGGATTTTTCGAGACGACATCGACGGTGACGTCGTGGAGCGCGGCGACCCGGCGGCCGGCGTTGCGGCCCTCCTCGGGCTTATCTTTGTGATCAACCACGGACAGGGAAACGCCGGGCGCGCCGCTCTGCGCCTTCGCGAGCGGGAGATCGCCGAAAAGGAGCCGGTAGCCCGCGGTCGAGTGCTCGTCGGAGAGCGGGCCGGCGATTTCCATCCAGCGAAACGCCACGCTGGGCGCGCCGTCGGGCGTCATCAGCGGGTTCACGAAACTTGCTCCTGGATTGGGCCGCGATCGGTAGAATCGCGAAGCGTCGGGCACGAGCGTCTCGTTGGCGTTGAGCCAGACCTCGCCGATGTCGTGAATGGCGGGCTCGGGTGTGAGATCGAATGAGCCGACGCGACGATTGAGGAGACCGTTGCGGGTGTAGACGGTGATGGGTTCGTCCCGGCGGCCGGGTTGCGGATGATCGTAGTCGCCGACGCGCAGGTTCGGGGCCGAGGGCTTGCCGACTTTGTCTTTTTCTCCGGAGAATCTTTGTTGGATGCCGCCCGGGGGTACCCAGAGCGTGTAGCCGCTAAACGTGACCCGATACCGGCCGGCGACCGGCGCGCGGAATCCGTCCCAGCGATACGTGAATCCGGTCACGTAGTTGCTCGAGACCCACGCCATGGCCTCTTCCTCGCGGGTCTGCGGGTCGGAGAGCGGCGCCCGCAGCCAGCGCACATCGGGCTGGGCGGTGGTGAGGCCGACGACGGGATAAGTCATCCGATCCGGCGAGGAGTTGAAAATGCTGCCCGTCAACTTGCTGGTGAGCGTGCGTTGATCCCGCGCGTAGTAGCGGGTGGTCGTCGTGGATGGGCGGTCGAACGCGACCGCCATCGCCTCGCGCATCGCGTAGTCTGCGGCGCCCATGTAGCGCGTCAGATGGACGTGGGAGACGTCGAGGGCGTCGCCGATTTTGTTGAAGCGCGCGGCCTCGCCGTCGTCGGGAAACTGGGCTTTCACTTGGAGCCACGGTGCGGAGAGGAGGTCGCGCAGGGCGTTTTCGTATTCGTAGCCGTTGAGTCGGCGCTGGGTGGCGCGACCCTCGCGGGCGACGGTTTCCTTTTCGGCCGTTGTGAGGGTCGTGGCGAGACTCTGGAGGAAGGCCGCGAGCTCGGCGGGTGCGGGCCGATTTTTCTTTTCCTTCGGCGGCATCTCGCCGGCTTGGAGACGGTCGTGGACGTTGACCCAATGGGAAAAATTCACGCGGTCCCCGGCCTGGAAGGTGAGCGCGGTGAGATCGAGACCGCCTTTTTTCTCCACGTCGTCGTGGCAGCTCGCGCAATATTTCGTCGTGAAGGCGGACGCGTCGAAAGCGGGTGCGGCGGAAAAAGCGGGGGTGAGAAGGGCGACGAGGGCGACGCCGGTGAGGAGCGATCGCGTAGGGCCGACGCTGGTCGTTAGGCGCTCCTGCCACCGAGATGATAACTGCGGCGGCTTGCCGTGGGGCGGCGTGCCGGATGAAAAAGGCGCTTCGCTCATGCGAGTTCCAGTCCCTTCATCGTGCCGGTCGAGGAGGCGAACTTGTCTGATTCCACGCCCATGCGCTGGAGCATCGAAACGTAGAGATTGGGGAGCGGGTAGTTGCGCTGTTTGTCGAACGCGAGGTGCTGACCGTGGCGGAAGCCGCCGCCGGCGAGGAGCGTCGGCATATTGAAACAGGTGTGGGCATTGGCGTCGCCGAAGTTAGATCCATAGAGCACCATGGTGCGATCGAGCAGGGTGTCCTCGCCCTCGCGCACGGCCTTCAAGTCGGAGAATAATTTAGCGAGCAGCTTCATGTGCCACTGGTCGATGGTTTGGAGCTGCGAGCGTTTCGCCTCCGATTTTCCGTGGTGAGAGAGGTTGTGGTAGCCATCCGTGATGGCGGCGTCAGCGAGGTCGATCACGGGAGTGCTGACGCTATCGAGCATGAGCGTGATCGAGCGGGTGGAGTCGGTCTCGAAGGCGAGGCGCGCCAGATCATACATGACTTTCACCTTTTCCATGTAGGCCGCGGGATTCGCCGGATCGATCGGCACGGGGGCCGAGACGACGGGCTTCGGTTTGCTTTCCCAGCCGCGCGACGCCTGCAGGCGGTGCTCGAGGTCGCGGACGCTGGTGAAATATTGGTCGAGGCGGTCACGGTCGCGGGCGGTCACGCTGCGCTGGAGTTCCTTGGCCTGGCCGGCGACGGTGTCGAGGATGCTGCGGCCGGTATCCAGTTTTCGGATCTGGGCGGCGACCTGTGCGGGCGAGCCTTGGATGAACAGTTGCTTGAAGACGTCGGCGGCTTTGTCCTCGGGCGGGATGGCGACGCCGGTGCCGGTCCAGGAGAGGCTGCGTGAGCGGGTGTTGACGCCGAGCGTGAGCGATGGAAAGCGCGTGTGGACGCCGATCTGTTCGGCGATGTGTTGGTCGAGGGAGATGGTGTTGCGAAACGAACCACTGCCGGGATGCGGCGCGGCGGTGAGGAAACAGATGTCCGCCGGGTGGCCGCCATCGACGTTCGGATGGGAGACGCCGCTGAAAACGCTGAAATCGTTGCGATGCGCCGCGAGGCTTTGGAGGTAGGGCGAGAGGGTGTAGTTACGACCGGCGTCCGTGGGGAAGAATTGATCGGTGAGGAGGCCAAGATTGTTGCAGATGCCGAGCATCCGGCGCGGCTTCGCGTTCGCTCCGGTCGGTGCGCCGCCGGTCGCGGCGCGGGCGAAGGCTGGGAGCATCGAGTCGAGGAAGGGCAACGACATGACGATGCCGGCGCCGCGGAGAAAATGCCGGCGGGAGACGGCGCGCTGGGTGGCGATGTGGGCGGAAGGACGGGTGGAGGGCATGGGAAGAGCCGGAGGTAGGAGCCCGCTGGCGGGCGATGGATCGGAGAGCGAGGTATCGGAGAGGGATGGATCGGAGAGCGATGGATCGAGGGGCGATGAATCGGACAGCACGTTGAGCCGGCGCGATGAGCCCGCAAGCGGGCGCTTACTTATTCAGGAAGAGGTCACTTTGGACGAGTTCGTGGATGAGCGTGCGCACGCCGTAGTGGCTCGCGCTCGCGCGTTGGAGGATTGTTTCGATGTGGGCGCGATCACCGAATCGCACGGGAGCACCGGTCGCATAAACGGTGAGTTGCTTGGCGAGGTTGCGGGCGAGTTGGGCTTCGTCGGTGAGCAGGAGACGCTTGAATTCGCGGATGTCGGCAAACTTTCGGCCGTCGGCCATTTCGCCGCTGGGATCGACGGGGAGGGCCTGATGAAAGACGAATTTTTGGCCACCGTGGCCAAAACCTTTTTCCGGTGGCGCCCCGTCGCCCGTCGCGCGGTAGCGGTCGCGCCAGCCGCCCATGACATCGAAGCTCTCCAGGGCGAAGCCGGGTGGATCGATCTTGTCATGGCACACGGCGCAGGATTCCACGTCGCGGTGTTTCTCGAGTTGCTGGCGAATGGTGGTCGTGCCGCGGATGTCCGGTTCGACGGCGGGCACACTCGGAGGAGGCGGGGCGGGCGGCTGACCGAAAATGCGCTCCAGCACCCACGCGCCGCGAATCACCGGCGAGGTCGTCGTGCCGTTGGCGGTGACTTTGAGGACGCTCGCTTGGGTCATGAGGCCGCCGCGTGGGCTGTCGACGGGGATGGTCACGCGACG
>CAMATV010000187.1 GCA_945861235.1 Opitutus sp. GAS368 | reverse complement strand
GGGCTCGCGGGCTCGGCGCTGCGCAGCGGTGTCAGGGCCAGCACGACGGCGCCGAGCGTGGCGCCGAGGCGGCGGAGCCCCGAGGCTCTCGTCGCGCCGAGTGCAGTGCGAAGATTCATGGCGTGAGCGCAGTCGCCGCTCCGTGGGCGGCGAGCGCGGAAGCGGCGGTGGTCGAGAGTGAAAAATCGCGGTGCGTCATCGGGGTGAGGTGAGGGAAGTGAAGATTGCGGTGCGTTCGCCGGTGCTGAAGCCGAGCACGCGCTGGCCCTCGCCGCGCGCGATTTCGCAGCAGTCTGCACTATACGAGGAGATGCCGCCGGGATTGTCGAGCCGAGCGTGGGTCGGCGCGCCATGTGACTCGCCTGCCGGGGTGCAACGGACCTGCCCGCGCCAACGAATCCGCGCCGACAGCCGACGTGCGGCAGCTCGTTGATCCGCGCGGCTGCACGAGTGGTTCGACTAATGGGCCACCACGCTTGCCTCGTCACGGTCAGCGGCTTCGGGTTCATCATCGGGGTGACTGCGCGGCAGTCGCTCTCGGCCGCGCAACGATCCCCCTGTACCCTTTCCGTGAAATATTTCGAAACAGCCATTCTGGGCCTGCCCTCACGCTCCCCCCGCGCGCGCAGGCTCCGACATCCGCCTCGCGGTCACTCCGCAACAAGATGCGCGCAGCGGCCATCACCCGATGTGGGCACCCGCTGGCGAGCGCATCACGCGGAACTTGAAAATCCGCGATGGCGCCGAGGCCGGACTCGATATCGGGAGTGTCGGCTACGACGGCTCCGTCTTCATCGCCGACCTCGGACCGTGGCCGGAAAAAGCGAAGACCGACGGCCGACGAAGCCATTTTTTCTACTCGCCTCCGATTGGAGGATGCTCTCGATCCAGTAGCCCCCCCAGCACCCCATGCTGGCCAAGAACCCTATGACCCCCAAGAACCCCCTGAACTGTTTTGTCGCGTTAGCCCTCTGGTTAGTCGCCGCCGTGATCCTGTCGCCTGCCGCCGGCGCCGCTGAGGCCAGTCTCGCCACGGGCACCATCGAGGGCCGCGTGCTCCACGCCCGCAGCGGCGAATATCTGGAGAACGCCCGCGTCACCATCGACGGCGCCGCGCGCGAGGCCTTCACCGACGCGAGCGGCCGGTATCGTCTCACGAAGGTGCCGGCGGGCGCGGTCCGCGTCCGGGTGTTTTTCACAGGTGCGGATCCCGCCACCGCGTCCGTCACCGTTGCGGCTGGCCTGACGCTCGAGCGTGATTTCACGCTCGGCGGTTCCTCCGGCGATAGCGTCGTTAAGCTCGCCAACTTCGTCGTTACGACGACGCAGGAGATGGACGGTGCGGCGATTGCGATCAACGAGCAGCGCTTCGCGCCCAACATCTCCCACGTCGTCTCCGCCGGAGAATTTGGGATCAGCGCCGACGGCAGTGTGGGGGAGTTCCTGAAATTTATCCCGGGCATCAGCATTAACTACGTCGGCGGCACCGCCAACACGCTCTCGCTCGACGGCGTGCCGGGGAACAACGTCCCCATCACGCTCGGCGGCTTCGACCTGGCGAGTACGTCGAGCGCGAGCACGTCGCGCGCGACCGAGCTCCTGCAGATTTCCATCCACAACGTCTCGCGGCTCGAGGTGCTGCACTCGCCCACGGCGGAATCGTCCGGCGCCGCGCTCGCCGGTTCGGTGAACATGGTTCCGCGCAGCGCATTCGAGCGCTCCAAACCTCTCTTCACCGGCAGCGCCTACGTGATGATGCGCGATAACGACCGCTCCTTTGGCCAGACCGCCGGTCCGCGAAAATACGCGACGCGCAAGGTCCAGCCCGGTTTCGATTTTTCCTACATCGCGCCCGTGAATAAACGCTTCGGCTTCACCCTCTCGGGCAGCTTCAGTAAACAGTATCTGCCGCAGGACACGGTCACCACCACGTGGCGCGGCGCCAGTGCGGCCACCACTGGCACCACGGCCGCCACCGCCGCGACGCACTATCCCGACACCACGCCGGACCGCCCTTACCTCACCGACTACGTCGTGTCCGACGTGGTGAAGTTCAACGACCGCTCGTCCTTCGGCACCACGCTCGACTACAAGCTCGGCACCAACGGCACGCTGTCGTTTTCCTACCAATACGGGCGCTTCAGTTCCGAGTTTAACAATAATGGCATCACCTTCTTCGTGAACCGCGTCGTCGCGGGCGGCTTCACACCCACCTCCACGCGCGGCGAGGCCGGTCGCGGCGAAGTGCGGATCGCCAACTCCTCGCGCTGGCGCAATGGCCAGACTCACATGCCCACGATCGTCTATCGTTACAACGGCCCGATCTGGAATGCCGAGGCGGGCGCCGGCTATTCCCATTCCACTAATTTCCTGCGCGACAGTGCGCGCGGTTACTTCGGCAGCCTCACGGCGCGGCGCACCGGCGTGACCGTGTCATTCGACGACATCTTCTACCTGCGCCCCCGCGTGATCACGGTGACCGATGCCGCCGGCGCGCCCGTCGATCCGTACAGCCTCGGCAGCTACGTGCTCACGGCCGCGAGCAATCCGCAGCCGCGCGACTCTGTCGATCTGCGCCGCAGCGCCTACACCAACGCGCGCCGCAATTTCAATCTGCTCGGCCAGCCCGCGTCGCTCAAAGGCGGCCTCGACGTCCGTCAGGCCGCGCGCGACATGCGCGGCACGACGGCTAACTACACGTTTGTCGGTGCCGACGGCCGCGCCACCACCACGCCCACCGATCCAGTCGGGAGCGACGACGGCGCGGCGGTGCTGCTGGATGCGCCGTTTTCGCAGCGCATCGCGCCCTATGGTTTCCCGCGCATCCAGTGGCTGAGCGCCGACAAGGCGTGGGAACTCTACCAGGCCAACCCGCGCGCCTTCACCGCCGACGCCAACGGCGAATACCGCAATGCCGTGAGCCTCTCGAAGCGCGCCACGGAAATCATCTCGTCCGCCTACCTGCGCGGCGACCTGGCGCTGCTCCAGAGTCGGCTGAAACTCGTCGCTGGCCTGCGCGCCGAGCAGACCAACGTGCAGGCCGAGGGCCCGCTCACCGATCCGGCGCGCAACTACCAGCGCGACGCCAGCGGCCGCGTGCTCCGCGGCGCGAACGGCGCGCCCCTCGTCCTGTTGCCGACGAGCAATTCGCTCGGGGTCTCGCAGCTCACGTTCCTCGACCGCGGCATGCATGCCGAGAAGGAATACCTGCGCGTCTTCCCGAGCCTCAACGCGAGTTTCAACCTGCGGGACAACGTGGTCGCCCGCGGCTCCGTTTACACGTCGGTCGGCCGGCCCGACTACAACCAATATGCCGGCGGCGTCACGCTGCCCGACACCGAGACCGCCACGGCCGCGAGCCGCATCGTCGTCAACAACGTCGCGATCAAGGCGTGGAGCGCGCGGACCACGAAGGTGCGCCTCGAGTATTATTTTGAGGGCGTCGGTCAGATCTCGGTCGGCGGATTTCGGCGCGACTTCGAGAATTTCTTCGGGAGCACGGTGTTTCGCCCCACGCCCGAGTTCCTCGCGCTCTACGAGCTCGATCCGGCCGTTTACGGCGGCTTCGATGTGCAGACGCAGCGCAACCTCGACAGCGTGGTGCGGATGACCGGCCTGGAGTTCGACTACAAGCAGGCCCTGACGTTTCTCCCGCGCTGGGCGCGCGGCGTGCAGGTCTTTGCCAATATGAGCGCGCTGCGCGTGACCGGCGAGGCGGCGGCCAACTTCAACGGCTTCGTGCCGCGCACGTACAATTGGGGCGTCAGCCTCAGCCGCGAGCGCTTTAACGTCCGCGCCAACTGGAACCTCCAGGGCCGGCGCCGTCTCGGCGAAGTCGCCGTCGCCCGCAGCATCGAAGCCGGCACGTTCAACTGGCGGTCACGCCGCCTCAATCTCGACGTGCAAGGGGAGTATCGCCTCACCCGCAGCCTCGCGCTCTTCGCTAATCTGCGCAACGTCGGCGATGCCACCGAGGACTTCGAAATCGCCGGCCCCAACACGCCCGAGCACGCCCAGTTCCGCTCGCGCGAAGACTACGGCGCTTCGTGGACCTTCGGAATCAAGGGTTCATTCTAACCGCCACCCACACCCACAGCCCCGCCTTCGCCATGAAATTTTACCCCGTTCTCATCCGCGCCGCCGCCGTGCTCGCGGTTGGTTGCGCCCCCTTCGCAGCCCCGCTCGCCGCCGCCAGCGAAGCCGATCCGCTCTCGCCTTGGCGCACGCGCGTCACGGTCCGACTGGTCGCCGCGCCTGCACCGCGCCACACGATTCACACCTATTACCTTACCAACCCGGAGAGTCCCGATGGCACGCGCGTGCTGTATTTCGTCTCCACGACGGCCGACGCTCATCATGGCGACCTCGTCGTGCTCGATCGGGCCACTGGCCGCGAGACCGTGGTCGCCCGCGGCCTCGACACTGAGGACGCCCATCGCGCCGCCTGCCAGCAATGGATCAGCAATGGGCAGCGCATCGCTTACCACGACGTGAAGCAAAATCGCTGGAGCGTCCACGTGGTCGATCTGGCGACGGGCAAGGACCGCACGCTCGCCGAGGATCGGCAGCTTTGCTTCGGCCGCGCCATCGACGACGTGCTGCCGCTCTACGGTTGCCACTGGAATCCTGGCGCGCACCGCGACCTCGAACTGCTCGATGCGGCGACCGGAAGTATCCGCACCGTCGTTACGATCGCCGACGTGGAACGTCGCTACGGCGCGTGGCTCGCCAAAGAGTTCGGCGGCCGGACCACCTCGATCTTTTTCCCCAACATCTCGCCGGATGGCCGGCGCGTGTTTTTCAAGATGTCCGCGCCCGGGCCGCAGGGTGTGGCGAATAATTTCCGCTCCGCCAACGCGAGCAACCGGCAGGGCACCGTCGTTTACGATCTCGCCGCGAAGCAGCCCGTCTTCATGCGCGAAAAATGGGGCCACCCTGCTTGGCACCCGGACTCGAGCCGCATGATCGAGGCCAGCAATCTCGTGTTCGAGACCAGTGGGGACGGGAAGCCCGTCACGCTCCCGAGCCTGCCGCATCTCCCCGGCGACCACCCCTCGATGAGCCCGGATGGAAAACTCATCGTGAAGGATGGCCTGCTCACCCACCTTGGCGGCGCGCCCGGCGAGTGGGGCGTCGTCGTGTGCGACGCGCGCGGCGGTGCCTACCAAATCATCCATCGCTTCGACAACCGCCTCGGCGCTAAATCTTGGCGCAAGAATCACCCTCACCCCATCTTCAGCGCCGACAGCCGGCGGATTTATTTCAACGTCAACGACGCCGAATGGACCACGCTCATGGTGGCAGAGCTGGCCCGATAAACCCAACTCCCGCCTTGTCCGTGCGCACGGGTTTACCCTCCGATCAACTCCGCTCGCCCCCGTCCGCCCCGTTCTTTTTTCGCCCCCTGCCGCAGAGTAATTTGACCGTGCGTTTCGCCCGCTGTTGTCGGCTGCTGGTCGCCGGAGCGGGTTCGCTTTTCACCGTGGGCACAGCCGAGCCCGCGAAACGTCGTTTCGATATTCCGGCGGCCGACACGACCCTCCCGTTGAATCAGTTTTGCACCTCCAGAAAGCGAATCGTATTCGCCGTCTTGGCGCGGCCAACATCACGTTCGATAGCTTCAAATCTCGGGCCGCGTGCTGATTGATCCGATCGGTATCGACGCGGTGGAGATCAGCCGCGGGCCGAACTCGCGCATCTTCGAGATTGGCAACACGCCGGGGATGACAAATTCCGTGCCGGCGGCCGCCAACCTGTCGGGGCATCGCGCGCAGGTGATCACGCGGCTGGACAGCAAGGCAGGCTAGCGCACGTCGCTGGATGTGAGTCGCGTGTTGCTGCCCGGCGTTGGGTCGGGTTTACGCACCGCACGACGCCTTGGCCGGCGATCTGGTCCGATCTTTCGCGGGATCTTTCGCTTGCTCGTGGCGCGCAAATGCGCGTTTTCTGCGCCCACCCTGTGAGTTCGTTGCCCGACAATTCTGATCGCTGGTTCCAAGAGGAAATCCTGCCGCACGAGCCGATGCTGCGCGCGTGGCTCGCGCAGGGTTTCGGGTCGCGGCTCTCCGCGGACGTTTTGCTCCGCGCGACGCACTCGCCCGCCTCGTGGCCGGCACCGGACTGCGCGTGGTCGCCGCAGAATCGTCGAGCTCGATCATCGTGCAGCGCGCCCCGCTGATCGAATCAAGCTCCGGCCCCGCCACGATTTTTTCGTCTGCAAACTCTCGTTCTCCACCCATCATGAAATCGAAAAATATTCTCACCGTTTTGAGTGCGTTCCTCGCCCTCGCCGGCGTCCCCGGCCTCGCCGCCGCCGATGGTAGTGCGGCGGGCTTTGGCGCCGTATCCGGACGCGTGCTCAACGTCACGACGCGTGACTATGTTTCCAGCGCGGAAGTGCGGCTGCAGGGCACTGAGCTGAGCGTAACGACGGCGAGCGACGGTTCGTATCGCCTGACCCCGGTGCCCGCCGGCCCAGCGGTAATCACGGTCTCGTATACCGGGACGAAGCCCGCGCAGGTGGCGCTAACGATCGCTGTCGGCCAGACGGTCACCCACGACTTCGAACTCAAGAGCACGCTCCACGGCGCGAAGGCCGACGAGGTGGTGAAGCTCGGCGCCTTTGTCGTCTCCTCCGAACGCGAGGGTCACGCCAAGGCCATCATGGAGCAGCGCAATTCGATGAATATCACCAACAGCGTGTCGTC
>CAMATV010000186.1 GCA_945861235.1 Opitutus sp. GAS368 | reverse complement strand
CTCCGCATGCACGTCTCCCTCCTCCGCCCCCGCTTCGTCACGCTCGCCCTCGCCTCCGCCGCGCTCGCCCTGAGCCTGTCGCCCAGCCGCCTTCGCGCGGCCGAAAAGCCCGCCACCGCACCGGTCAAAGCCGACGGCTTCTCCTTCGTCAAAACCGTCGGCGCCATCTCCGAATACCAACTCACTGCCAACGGGCTCGCCGTTTTGCTCCTGCCCGAGCACTCCGCACCTGTCGTCACTTTTATGGTCACCTACCGCGTCGGCTCCCGCAACGAGGTCACCGGCACCACCGGCGCCACCCACCTCCTCGAGCACCTGATGTTCAAAGGCTCCGACGCCTTTAACCGCACCAAAGGCACCAGCAGCGACCAGTTCCTCGAACGCGTCGGCGGCAACTACAATGCCACGACCTACCTCGACCGCACCAATTACTACGCCGAAATCGGCAACGAGCACCTCGAGGGCTACATCGCCATCGAAGCCGACCGCATGCGCAACCTCTGGCTCCGCGAAGAGGACCGTCGCCCCGAAATGACCGTCGTGCGCAACGAATTCGAAATCGGAGAAAACGATCCCGAGCAGGCCCTCGACAAGGAGATCACCGCCGCCGCCTTCCAAGCCCACCCTTACCACCACTCCACCATCGGCTGGCGCTCCGACATCGAGAAAGTCTCCATCGAAAAACTCCGCGAGTTCTACGACACGTTCTACTGGCCCGACAACGCCACCGTCACGATCGTCGGCGACTTCGATCCCGCCGCCGGACTCGCGCTCGTCAAAAAATACTACGGCGCCATCCCGCGCGCTCCGAAACCCATCCCGCAGGTTTACACCGAAGAGCCCGCGCAAAGCGGCCCGCGCCGCGTCACGATCCGCCGCGCCGGCGAACTCGGCGTCGTCGGCCTCGCCTACAAAACTCCCGCCGCCCGCCACGCCGATATTCCGGCCCTCAACGTCCTTGCGAGCATCCTCTCCTCCGGGAAAACCAGCCGCTTCTACCGCGCCCTCACCGACAAAAATCTCACCCTCAACGTCAGCGCCAACACCGGTTACTTCCACGATCCTTCGCTCCTTAATATTTACGCCAACCTCGCCCCCGGCGCCACGCACGAGCAGGTCGAAAAAGCGCTCCTCGCAGAAATCGACCTCGTGAAAACCGCCGGAGTCACCGCCGCCGAGGTCGCGACCGCGCTCGGTAAAATCAAAGCCGCCACCGCCTACAAACGCGACGGCTACTTCTCCATCGCCGGCAATCTCAACGAGGACATCGCCGCAGGCGATTGGACGCTCTACTACACCCTCGACTCCGCCATGGCCAAAGTCACCACGGCCGACGTAGCCCGCGTCGCCAACCTCTACCTCGACCTCAACCAGAGTGTCACCGGCTGGTTCATCCCGCTCACGCCGCCCGCCGCCAAATAAACGACCCCTCGAAATGATGGGGCAGGCTTGATGCCTGCCCATGCGGGGGCAAACCCTGCCCCACACTCAATCCCTGCTCTGCTCCCATGAAATTCCTCCCCCTCTCCCGCGCTCCACGTCTCGCCGTCTCCCCGTCTCGCACCCGGGCCGCTCTCCTCGCCTCCGTGCTCCTCTCGTGGTCGACCCTCGCAAGCCACGCCCAAGTCGCGAAAAATGCCGTCCGCGAAAAAGTCGGCGGCATCGACCTCGTCATTCTGAAAACCGGCGTGAAAGATGTCGTCACCGTCCGCGGCTCCCTCGCCGCCGGCGATGCCCTCAGCCCCGACACCAGCCCCGCTCTCGCCGACCTCACCGGCGGCATGTTGGACCGGGGCACGACCAAGCAAGACAAGTTCGCGATCGCCCAACTCCTCGGCAGCGCGGGCGCGACGATCTCCTTCAGCACCGGCCCCAGCGCGCTCAACATCAGCGCGCGGTGCCTCCGCGCCGATCTCCCGCTCGTCATCGGCCTCATCGCCGAACAACTCCGCTCGCCCGCATTTTCTCCCGAGGAATTCGCCAAGCTCAAGAAACAGTTCGCGGGCAACTACCGCCGCCAGCTCGACGAGACCGACTTCCGCGCGGACGACAGCTTTACCCGCGCCGTGTATCCAGTCGGCCACCCCAACCGCCAAGCCCCTTCCGCCGAAATCCTCGCGAGCGCGGAAAAAATCACCCTCGACGAGGTGAAGGCCTTTCACGCGAAATACTACGGCCCCGCCACCTTCCGTCTCGTCCTCGTCGGCGACATCGATGCCGCCTCCGCCAAGAATGAAATCACCAAAGCCTTCGCTGGCTGGACCGGTGGCGTGCGTCCGCCCACACCCGCTCCGGCCAAGCCCGGCGCCGTCGACGCCGCGCGCGACCAAAATGTGTTCATGCCAGAAAAGACCAACATCTCCATCATTTGGGGCCAGGTCACCGGTCTCCGCTATGGTGATACCGACACCCTCGCGCTCCGCGTCGGCACCGCCGCCCTCGGCAGCGGCTTCACGGGCCGGCTCATGGCCAACGTCCGCGACAAAGAAGGGCTCACCTACGGCATCGGCTCCTACGTAGCCGGCGACACCTTCGTCGACGGCGACTGGCGCATCTCGGCCAACTTCGCCCCCGAGATGCTCGCAAAAGGCCTCGCCTCCACCAAACGCCAACTCACCGAATGGCATACGCAAGGGATCACCGACGACGAACTGGCCCAACGCAAAACCGGCCTCGCCGGCACCTTCAAAGTCGCCCTCTCCACGACGTCCGGCATGGCCGGCACCATCCTCGCCACGCTCAACCGCGATCTCGAACTCTCCTTCATCGACCAATATCCCGCCCGCATCGGCGCGCTCACGAAGGCGCAGGTCAACGGCGCGATCAAGCAACACCTCGACCCTGAGAAGATGGTGCTCGTGAAAGCCGGCACCGTCCCCGGGGCAAAGTGATTCTCCAGGAGGAATCACACGCCGCGCTTTCACGCGCGGCGTGTGCTCCCGGCGGATTTCGCCCGTCAGGTCTGGCCGGGCTGAGGACGTCGGCAGGAATGACCCACAGCCCGCAGCACCTCCTCGGCCAGCGCGCCGTAGACCGTATTCGCAAAGCGCTCGAAGAGTTTGTCTTCGTCTCAGGGTTGGTGCGGGACCAGCTGCAGCGCGATCAGGCGCTGCCGCTGAGGAAGCCGGCACCGAGCAGTGCGGTGCTTGAGGGCAGCGCGACCGGCGGCGGTCCAGAGAATTTGCGTTCGTTATTTGCATGAGCTTCGCCGTTGACGGCTGGGGCCTTGGTGCGTCCCCTGAACTCGCGCGATTCGCATGACTGCCTCTGCCCAATTGCCGGTGTTTCACGTCGTAGGATTCACCGGTCACCGGTGTCTCTCCGATCCTGCGGCCGTCGAACGTGTCCTCCAGCAGGTGCTCGGCGAATTGCGCGCGCAGACCGACGTCGAATGGCTCGGTCTCTCGTCAGTCGCCGAGGGTGCTGACATGATTTTCGCCCGCACCGCGCGCCAGCTCGGGATCGGCTGGGAAGCGGTGTTACCGCTGCCGCCGGCGGAATTCCGCGCCGATTTTTCGCCCGAAGCGTGGCGGCAGGTCGAGGAGCTCCTCGGCGAGGCGGAGCATGTGCGCGTCATCGGTGATCGCTCCCACCGCGACGATGCCTACCTCGACTGCGGGATGGAAACGGTGAACCACTGCGATCTGCTCCTGACCTTCTGGAACGGCGAGCCCTCGCGCGGCCGGGGCGGCACAGCGGAGATCGTCACCTACGCGCGCAACCTCGGCCGGCCCCTCATCATCATCGACGCGACCACGCTGAAGGTCCGGCATGAAAATTTCGTGCGACTGCAAACCGGCGACCGCTATCTCGCATTTTTCAACCAACTGCCGCCCGCGCCAACGGCCGCACCGACGCTGCCGGAGGCGACACCGGATCGCGCGCTCATGCTCGAGTTTCACCGCAAGGTGGACCACGCCGCCACCCGCAGCGCACCGCATTTTAACCGGCTCCAAAGCCTCACCGTCGGCTTGTTCGTGCTCGCCTCCACCCAAGCCGCCGCCGCGCACGCCTTCGGGTTTGACCTGCCGTGGAGCCAGCTCGCTTGCCTGCTCGTCGCGATGGGCGTCGCGTTCGTGATCCTCCAACGGCGGCTGCGCCACGACTGGATGCGCTGCCGCCTCACCGCCGAGATCACGCGGAGCGCACTCGCGACGTGGGGGCTGCCGCGGGCGCTGCGGTTGTTCGACGATTTCGAATGGGCCGGCATCGAGCCGCTGCGCCGCTCGCTCGACGTGTTGCACCGCCGCGCCGCCCGCGCGCATCCGGCGGGTTTCGACGAATTCCGACAGCGTTATCTCACCGAGCGGATCGGAGGGCAGCTCGCCTACTTCGCCCAGCAAGAACGGCGGGCGAAGCCGTTTCTGCTGTGCTTGCGGGGAGGATTGTTTCTCAGCTCGACGCTCGCGATCTGTTTCGCGGCGGCCTACCCGGAACCCCCGCTCCCGTCCGGCCTCGTCGCGCACGCCTGGGTCTATTCTTGGGTCCACGAATTCGGCCTCATGGTGCTGCCGGTGTTTTCCACCGGGTTCATCGCCCTTTTCGCAATCCACGATCTCCACCGCCGCGTGGCGCGCTGTCAGGAAATGCGCGTGCGGCTGGAGACGGCGCACAAGGAGGCTGGCCTCGTGCAGACGTGGGGCGCGCTCGAACGCGTCGTCATGAAGGCGGAGCGTGCGCTGCTGCAGGAGGTCTTCGAGTGGCACACGATCACGAGCTTCGCCGCCGCTCCCGCTGGCACGCCCCGCTGAGCTGGCGGCGGGCGATGGGGGGCCCGCACCCACGCCCTCACTTGCCCAGCTTCTTCAGCGCCTTGTTGATTTTTTCCAGATCGCAGGCCTCGGGCTTGTAGTCGGCGCCGAGCCACTCGATCCACTCGCGGCCCAGCTCAGTGTGCGGCTCCTTGATACAGGCGAGCATATCGTGAAAGGCCTCGATCCCCCCGCAATCTTCCGGTGGCCCCGCGCGTTCACCGCCGATGCACACCGGACAGAACACACCTTTTTCCAACGGCCCGATCTTCTCGACCTGGATTTCGATCTGCCAGCCCTCGCCAAAATGATATCCGTAGGAGAACAGCCCCCGGTGTTCGAGATCGAGGTCGGCGAGCGTCACATCACGGTCATCCTCAATCATGAGCTCGTCGCGCTTGAGCGGATTGCCAAACCGGAGGTCATCGAGATTGAACGCGTGCGTCTGGTAATCGAACCAATCGAACGCGACTTGGATCGTGTCGTGCAGCCGCGAGAGCCACATCGACTCGCGCACCACGAGACGGCGCCAGATCACCGGCCGGCACGCGACCACGTTCATGCGCAGCGAGCACACGCGCTCAGCGGGTTTTTTCTTGAGGGCCGAGCCCTTGCCTTCGTGGAGACCGATCATCGCCCGAACGTGATGGGCCATACCGCCACGCTCAACGCTTAACGCTTAACCGCGTGCGCCCCTCCTGCCTTCTTTCGCGCCAACCGCGCCTGGTCGCGACTCATCCCTCTGTCCGTCCCCGCGCCTCTTTACGGTGCGGCCTAACGCGTCGCATTGAGGGCAGAAAAATTACGAGCAGAAACATTTCCGATCCGCTCACCGAGCTCACGTGGCTTGGCTCGATTCCGAAAAATCTTCCGACCTCACCCCGATTCCTACCCCAAACTCCGGACCTCCGAGCTCGCACATCTTTCAGCCCCCAATCGACGCTCGCCTCCGCCGCGCCGGTTTCTACGTTCGGCCCATGGAGCCCACCCTTTCTCTCCGCCGTCTCGCCGGCCAACTCGGCGTTCTGCTCGTCCTCACGGTCATCGCCGCGACCCCCGCACTGCTCGCCGCCACGGTCCCCGCGCCGCCGCCGAACATTGTTTTCATCTACGCCGATGACCTTGGCTACGGCGACCTCGGTTGCTACGGAGCCAAAGATATCAAGACGCCGCACATCGATCGCCTCGCCACCGAGGGCACGCGCTTCACCAGTTTCTATGTGTCCCAATCCGTCTGCACCGCCTCCCGCGCCGCACTCATGACGGGCAGCTACGCCAACCGCGTCAGCATGAGTGGCGCCCTCAACCACACGAGCCCCACCGGTCTTCACTCCAAAGAAAAACTCCTCCCGCAAGTCTTCAAAGACCGCGGTTACGCGACCGCGATATTCGGCAAGTGGCACCTCGGCCATCATCCGCAATTTCTCCCCACGCGCCGCGGCTTCGACGAGTGGCTCGGCATCCCCTACTCCAACGACAACGGTCCGCTCCATCCCACCACCCAGGGCATCCCCTCGCTGCCGCTCTACGCCAACGAAGACATCGTCGAGCTCGATCCCGACCAATCACAGTTCACCCGCCGCCTCACCGAGGGCGCCGTGTCGTTCATCGAGCGTAATCGCGCCAAACCGTTTTTCCTCTACGTGCCGCACATCATGCCGCATGTCCCCATCTTCGCCTCCGAAAAATTCAAGGGCACCAGCCAGCGCGGCCTCTACGGCGATGTCGTCCAGGAACTCGATTGGTCCATCGGCCAAATCATGGCCACCCTCAAACGCCTCGGCCTCGACGACAACACGCTCGTCGTTTTCAGCTCCGACAATGGCCCCTTCCTCTCCTACGGCGAACACGCCGGCTCCGCGGGACCTCTCCGCGAGGGCAAACTCACCACCTTCGAGGGCGGCATGCGGGTTCCCTGCCTCGTCCGTTGGCCCGGCAAAGTCCCCGCCGCACGCGTCAGCGACGCCCCGTTTGCCACCATGGATTT
>CAMATV010000185.1 GCA_945861235.1 Opitutus sp. GAS368 | reverse complement strand
GCACTCGATATAGACCATTCGTGTCAGGTTCACGGCAAGTCGTTCGCCGACTATTCTTCGGCATGGAGTTTGAATTTGGAAAAAACGCTCTCCACGCAATCAGGGCATATGAATCTACGCTCGTGTGTGGATCCGTCCTTCGTCACCTTGAGTCCCAGTCGATTCTTTCGTTTCGCCAGCTCTCGGTTCCAAAACATCACGCCTTTGTTCTTTTTAGGGTCCTCGCTGTTTCCGATGGGTGAACAAACCAAGCCGATTCTAAGTTTCGGAGGAATCGACCGCTCATGGGCTTCATCAAGGGATGAATCCTTGAGAGAGCGGCTTCGACTCATCGTCTCCGCCCGTGGATTTCTGGGGCCTGCTCATCGCAGGCAAGTCATCGCGGTCTGCGATCAGCAGACCCCGCCCCTTACACCGGAGACGATCAGTCGGAGGGCTGCTCCAACGTTTCGCCACTTGGCGAAACTTATTAGCGGTTTCCTCCTCTGACCGCGCCTCCAAAGAATCGCCCGGGCGCGTGAGCGACCGGGAGCGGTCCCCTGACTTGGGTTTGGGCAGACGATTGCTCTCACACTCTCACCCACTGGAAACAGCGAAGAACCTCTTATTAATGGCTAACCTCAAGTTCTCTCGAGAAAGGTTGGCCCACGCGTTCTTTGACTCCCCAATTTTGAACGTGGAGTTGCATACTTGGCACGAGCCGAGTGCAAGTTTCTCCATCAGCGCGAGATTGAGCTTGGTGATCGGTCGATAGTGTGGACTTGAGAGCACCTCCGAACACTTGGCACCATTAATCAGGATGAGCCCAATACCGAGATGACTGGCGATGTGAATTTCGTCATGCGTAAATGGAGTGCTTCTGTAATCCGCAAGATAGACCCGGTTCGCGTAGACCCTGTAACCCAGAGCCTGTCCACTCGCAGTGGCGAAAGGTTCGGTCCCCCGTTTCACCTCGATGACGATTGACTCCACTTAACCCGACAAATCGCCCCCAACATCCCGCACACCTACGACATCCACCCGGCTAAACTTCAGACCTGTATTGATACCGGAATCGAAACAGCGGAAGTGGCGCTTCATCCAACGTTCGACAGTGGAGTATAATGATTTTTCCTTAGGTCTTTTCATCGAAGGGGGACTTTAGTGGGGAATACCTGTGGTGCTATGCACTATTGCTCCGCAAAACGCGTCAACCAAGTCAGCGGATCAGATCGGCTGGGAATCACCGAACCGAAAATCAAGTCGTCGCCGACGACGCCGTAGAGAATGAAAAAAGGGAAGGCGTGAAGGTTGCGTCTTCTTACCTCGGGCACGATTGACGAACCAAGGTCGAGAAAATGTCCGGCACTGCCGGGAGAAGATTTGATCGCCACAATGCCTGCGTCGATTTCCCCCCGAAACCGTTCCCCCAGTCCAATGGAAATTCCGGCATAGTCCTTCGCAAATCTCCGCACATCGGCCGGAAACTCCGGGTGGAATCGCGCGGTCATCTCGACGCGGCGCGGTAGTGTTCCTCACTCAGACCGGCGACGCGCCCCGTCGCAACATCCTCGATTCGGCGAAGACCCTCTTTCACCGCGTTGTCCAACGAAGCGGGTTCGACCACGCTTTCGACCAATCGGCGGGCCAACTCCAGACGATCTTCGGGCGGCAGCTCGAGCACAGTGCGGGAAATCTCGGCGGTGAGCATGGCAGAGATTGTGTCGATCTGACCGACCGGTGCAAGCGGACGATTTAGGACGGGCGGCGAATCAGCCCGATTCTTCGCTTCGCACCGGAAATGTTTTCGTGTTGTCTGCATCCACCTTGGCTGCCGCACCCACGCATCTGCTTCGTTTCCTGCCCCTCGCGCTGGTCGCGTTGGTCGCGCTCTGGCTCCGGACCCATGACCTCGCGCGGCGCCCGATGCATGCCGACGAGGCCAATCAGGCCATCAAAGTCGGTGACCTCCTCGAACACGGTCGCTACGCCTTCGACCCCCGCGACCATCACGGCCCCACTCTTTACTACGCCGCACTGCCGATCGCTTGGGCACGTGGCCAAACGACCATCGCCTCGCTCGACGAAACCACCGTCCGCCTCGTGCCCGCACTCGCCGGGACACTCAGCGTCTTGCTGCTCTTCGCCCTCGCCTCGCCCCTCGGTCACTGGCCCGCCCTCGCCGCCGCCGCACTCATGGCAGTCGCTCCCGCTTCGGTCTACTACAGCCGCTACTTCGTCCAAGAAACCCTCCTCGTCACCTTTTTCCTCGCCGCGCTCATCTGCGCCCAACGTTGGTGGCGCACGGGACGCCCGACATGGATCATCGCCGCTGGCGCGTGCGCGGGCCTCATGCAAGCGACCAAAGCGAGCGCGCCGCTCTTCGCGTTTTCCGCCCTCCTCGCCCTGCTCGCCGTGACCCGCGCGCGCCCGGTCTCGGCCCGCCTCACTCGCGACCTCGTCCTCGCTCTGTCCTCCGCTCTGCTCGTCGCCGCACTCTTCTATTCCTCGTTTGGCGCTCACCTTGCCGGCCTCCGCGACGCCATCGCCACCTACACCCACGCCTCCGGACGCGCGGCCACTGGCACCAGCGGGCACGAAAAGCCGTGGTGGTATTATTTGAGTCTCTTCGGCTGGCACCGCGAAGGCGGACTGCTCTGGCAACAGCTCGCCTTCGCCCTCCTCGCCGCCGCCGGCTTCATCGTCGCGTTTGCTACTCGCCAAAAACTCCTCCGCTGGACCGCCCTTTACACGTTGCTCGTCGTCGTCGCCCTCTCGCTCACGCCCTACAAAACTCCGTGGCACGCCGTTCACCTCGTGCCCGGCTTCGCCATCCTCGCCGCCGGTGCACTCGCCACCCTCCCATTCCGCCCACTCGCCGTGGGCGTCGCCAGCGGGGCCCTCTTCCTGCAAATCAACCAAACCAACCTCGCCGTCTTCCTCCGCCCCGCCGACGCTCGCAATCCCTACGCTTACGTCCACAGCTCCCCCGACGTCCGTAAAATCCGCACGCTCGCCGACTCCGCCCTCGCCCGCACTCCCGCCGGCACCATCCGCGTGATCAGCGAAGAATATTGGCCGCTCCCGTGGTATCTGCGCGCCGTCCCGGCGGCCGCCGTCGGCTACTGGTCTTCGCCACCGGCCGACTGCGACGGCGCCCTCGTCATCGCTTCGGCCACCCACGCCGTCGCCGTGCGCGCCCTGCTCCGCGGCGACTACCACGAATCCTACCTCGGCCTTCGCCCCGGGTTCCTTTGCGTCGTGTTCACGCCTGTCACCACAGTCCCATGACGCCGCCCCCACGCTACTCCCTCGTCGTCCCTTTCTACAATGAAGCGGGCAACATTTCCCCTCTCATCGCCGCCGCCGTCGAAGTCCTCGACACCCTCCTGCGCGACTATGAGATCATTCTGGTCAACGACGGCAGCACCGACGCCACCGCCGCCGAAATCTCCGCCTGCATCACCCGGTGGCCACAATGCCGCGCACTCCACCAACCGCGCAACCTCGGGCAAGCCACCGCGCTGCTGGATGGACTCCGTTCCGCCCGCGGCGAAATTCTCCTCGCCATGGACGGCGACGGCCAGAACGACCCGCGCGATTTCCCTCTCCTGCTCGCCCCTGTCGAGGCCGGCACGCTCGATGTCGCCTGCGGCTGGCGCCACGACCGCCACGACTCGTGGCTCCGCCGCCGCATGTCGCGCCTCGCCAATCTCGTCCGCGGCCGCGTCCTCGGCGACCACCTCCACGACAGCGGCTGCCAACTTCGCGCGATGCGCCGCGAAGTCGTTGCCTGCCTCTTCCCCTTCGAACTGCTGCAATCGTTTCTCCCCGCCATTGTCGTTGCCGCCGGTTTTCGCCTCGGTGAATTCCGCGTGCGCCACCACCCGCGCACCCGGGGCGAAGCCAAATACGGCCTCCGTCAACTTTGGCTGCGACCCACGCTCGCGATGTTTCGCCTCCGCCGCATCCTCCGCGCCCGGCCATGAACTGGCCTGAGTTTCACCACGAAGCGATGGCCACCACCTTCGCCATCGTCATCGCCGACCACCCCCGCGACTACGCGCGCCAAGCCGCCGCCGCCGCTTTCCGTGAGCTCGACCGACTCGAAAGCGAACTCAGCCGCTACGTCGAATCCAGCGACATCGCCCGCGCCAACCGGCTCGCCGCCGGCGAAACGATCTCCATCGGTGAAGATGCGCTCCACGTCCTGCTGATCGCCGCCGACGCCTCCCTCGCGACCGATCGTGCCTTCGATGCCGCCTACGCCTCGGAGCGCTTCCCGGATCAACCCGCGGACGCACCCCTCTTCACCCTCGACCCAGCCGCCCACACGCTCACGGCGCACACCGCTCGACTGCACCTCGACCTCGGCGCCGTCGGCAAAGGCTACGCCCTCGACCGCATGGCCGCGCAACTTGGCGAGTGGGCCATCACCACCGCCTGCCTGCAAAGTGGCGGCAGCACCGCCCTCACTCTGGCAGCTCCCGCCGGACACACCGGCTGGCCCATCGGTATCGGAGAAGACGTGACGCACCGGATGCTCACGCTCACGGACATCGCGCTCAGTGGTTCCGGCATCGCCGTGCAAGGCACCCACCTCATCGATCCCCGCACCGGTGCACCCTCGCCGCGCGCCACCCGCACCTGGGCCCTCGCCCCGACCGCCGCACTGTCGGACGCGCTTTCCACGGCGTTTTTTGTTTTTTCCGAGGAGGAAATCGCGGCGTTCTGCGCCGCCCATCCGGAAATCGGCGCGGCCAGCGCGGTCTCCTCCACGCAACTGAACGCCCACGGCGCGCTCGCCCGTTATCCGGCCATCGCCTCCATCTGATCGAGCTCAGGTTGTGCCGGGATTCCTCGTCGTCCGCTCGGCCGTCGGAAACCAGACCCCGGAAAATTTACTGTCCTTCTGCGTCGAAAAAACCCTTCCTCACCGCACACGAATGCACGCGCCCACCAACCTCCAACTCATCGGCAGTGAAGTCGCTATCGTCTGGGACGACGGTGCGGAAAGTTACGTGACCTTTGAAAAACTCCGCGCCGGCTCGCCCAGCGCCGCCAACATTGGCGAGACCGATATCCTCGGGAACAAATACGGCGGCGACGGACCGAAGAAATTCCCCGGCGTACACGTCGTCAGCTGGGCCATCGTCGGCAACTACGCGGTCCGTTTCAATTTCAGCGACGGCCACAACACCGGCCTCTACAGTTACGACTATTTGCGCCGACTCGCGGCGACGTGAGTCGCTACCAACGCCTCCGCCGAGTTTTCCTCGCTACTCGCTACCCACTACTCGCTACCCGCTACTCCCCCCATGCCCACCTACGTCTTCCCCGCCCGCACCACGACCGCCGACATCGAACTCGGCTCGACGTTGCAGCCGAAATTCGGCCCCGACGGCCTGATCCCGTGCATCACACAAGACGTGCACACGGGCGAAGTCCTGATGTTCGCGTTCATGAACGCCCAGTCGCTCAGCCACACGCTCACGACAAAAAAAGCCACCTACTGGAGCCGCTCGCGCAATAAACTCTGGGTGAAAGGCGAAGAGTCCGGCAACGTGCAGCACCTCCGCGAAGTCCGCACCGACTGCGACCAAGACGTGCTCCTCGTTAAGGTCGAGCAAACCGGCGCGGCGAACGCCAGCTGCCACAACGGCTACAAATCCTGCTTCTACCGCAAACTCGCCGACGACGTGAACCCCGCCGACCCGGTGTCCTTCAAGCTCGAGTTTACGAGCCAGCCGCTCTTCGACCCCGCCACGGTCTACAAGAAAAAATAAGGTCTCATGGGGTGCAAAGCGCGAGCAATGCTCACAGCGCTGGGCGCCAATCCGCCGGGGTTATGGACGGAAAAACGGGTGCTGGGGCAGGAGGCCGATTGGCGACCGATCGATCTGCCGGAAGCCGAGTTTGAGCCCGGGCGATTCCGGCTTCAGTCGGAGTCGGCGAGGGAGAAGACGACGGTTTTGGGTGAGACCGTGGACGCCCTCGCGGAGAAGAAATTCGTAATCGCGATTGGGGGCGCGGAATTTCGCGGAGCGGACGGCGTCGCGGGCGCGGGTGAGGCTCGCGAAGGGTTTGGCGGCTCCGGGATTCGCATCATCACCGTTCGGTGCCACGTAGAAATCCACGCCGCTCGCGGTGCGCTCGGCGGCGATCGCCAAGAAAGCGAATCGTTTTCCCCACATGCACAAACGCCCAACAGAACGTCTCACAAATCAAACTTCACCTGCAAAATGTAGAGCGCGGGATCGACGATGCGATACGCCAGCGGCGTGCCGTCGGGGAAGGCACCCACGGGTTGAAGTCGGCCGTCTTCGCCGAGATTGCGGGCGTTGAGCTGGATGCTGGCGCCGACCTTGTTGGCGAAGAGTTTCATCCGGTAGCTTACAAACGCGTCCACGTAATAATGGGACTTGTCGTAGATCGGACGATTAGGATCGAGCTCGGTAATCGACGCGGGGAATTTCTGTACGCCGTAATAGCCGATGCCGCCTTTGTCTTCCCAACGCACCGCGCCGCCGACATTAAAATTCCGCAGGATGCGGTGCTGCGTGAGCCCAGCCAGCTGGTAATTCGTCGAAGCTTTGACGCGATAACGACGAATCTGCGGATTCGATTTCCCCTGCTGTTGCTGTAAAATCTTGAAGGGCAGGTCGACGCTGTTGGTGAAATAACTGTGCGCCGTATTACCGCCGTAGGGAGTATCCCACCACAGCGTGCCCGTGCGCGGATCGACGATCTTCGTCCAAAACGGCATTCGGCGCGCGATCCAGTCGGTGGTTGCGGGGTTGACGTTGGTGTTGATGGTCTCGGTGTCGCTGAA
>CAMATV010000184.1 GCA_945861235.1 Opitutus sp. GAS368 | reverse complement strand
CTGGAGGGTCGTCGGAATCGCCGCAATTTCGAAGCCGCCCTCGTAGAGGAGATGCGTGCTCAGATGTAGCGCCGCGTAGACGCAGGCGGCCACGCCGACGAGGCGGCGGTGGCGGTTGAGTGCCTGGGCGACACCCCACTGCGGCCACAACACGCGCAGCGGCGAAAACGAGAGGACGACGGCCAGCACGATGCAGGCGACGAAGCCCAAATGGTGCAGCACGTATTTGAACGGATCGGCCGTCACGCTCGGGTTCTGCGAGATAAAAATCGGCCACAGTGGCCACAGTCCGGGCAACACGAGCAGCGTCCAGATGACGCGCTTGGAACGGAGGAGCTTGTCGAGAGTGGGCATGGGAGCGCGGCCGCCCTCGGCTGCTCTGAAAGAATGCGACCGGGGGCGGTCGCATTCCCACGGCTCAATAATTTTTCCGCAAATCCATGCCCGTGTAGAGCGAGGCGACCTGCTGTTCGTAGCCATTAAACATGAGCGTTTTTTGGCGACCGAGGCCGCCGCCGATGACGCGTTCGCTCGCCTGCGTCCAGCGCGGGTGATCCACCTGGGGATTTACGTTGGCGTAGAAACCATACTCGCGGGCTTGCAGCACCTGCCACGTGTTCAGCGGCTGTTTGTCGGTGAGCTCAATCTTCACGATCGATTTGATGCATTTGAAACCGTACTTCCACGGCACGACGAGCCGCAGCGGCGCGCCGTTTTGATGGGGAATCGGTTTGCCGTAAATCCCGGTCGCGATGAAGGACAGTTCGTTCATCGCCTCATCCAAGCGCAGGCCTTCGACGTAAGGGTAGGGGAGGTTGCCCTGGCGCTGGCCGGGGGAGCTCTTTTTGTCGAGGAAGGTCGTGAACGTGACGAATTTCGCCTCGGACTTCGGGTCGGCGAGTGCGATGAGTTTCGACAGCTGAAATCCATCCCACGGCACGACCATGGACCACGCCTCGACGCAGCGGAGGCGATACACGCGCTGTTCGGCGCCGCCCATTTTTTTTACGACCTCGTTGACGTCGAGCTTGAGGGGGTTGTTCACCAGGCCCGTCACCTCGACGGTCCACGGCTCGGTCGTCCAGCCGCGGTTGGCGAGGACCTTCGGCTCGGCCTTGTCGGAGCCGAACTCGTAGAAATTATTGTAGCTCGTGATGTGCTCGTAAGCCGTGGGCTTGAGCGCGGGATCGCGATAGTCGGCGTTGACCTTCGAGGGGAATCCGGCGGTCGCGGCGAGCACCTCACGGGCCGCGAGCGCGGCGCCGCCCACGCCGAGGGCTTTCAAGAAATCGCGGCGCTTGGAGAGATGGTAAAGCGACTCGGGAGTCGCGGCGGATTCGGGAAGTTCCCAGTCTTGGGGGGTGCGGATGAGCATGGGTGGAAGTGTTGGGGTGAAAGGAGAGCGGGGAGAGTTTAGGCCCGGCGAGTCGTTTGAATCAACCCAGCGGTTGGATAAAAGCAAAAATCACGCGCGTCCAGCCGTGACCCGTGTCGTGGCGCGGTCGCGCCGGCTCGGGCGCTCGGCGGCCGCGTTTGGTCCCGTCGCCGCTGCTTCCGCAGTTGGCAAGCGCCGCTGGGGGCTCCTCACTCGCTTATCTTCCGCACCCTTCCCCGAGTAGCCCCATGCTTTCACCCCTCTTCTTATGAGCGACGCCGCCTCCCGATTTTCGCCCCAGATTTGGCGCGCCGGAGTTCCGCTGGTAGCGGGCCTGCTCATCGCGGTCTGGCCGGCTCCAGCCGGGCTCGCGCCGCATGCGTGGCTCTATTTCGCGCTGTTTGCAGCGGTCATTCTGGCGCTCATTACCGAACCGCTGCCGCCGGCAGCGGTCGGGCTGATCGGCGTAACGGTGATCGCTGTGTTCGGCCTGCCGTTCAGTGCGGCCCAACGGCTCGACCCGACCTTTCGTCTGCCGGCCGAGTCTATCAAGTGGGCCTTGGCGGGATTCTCGAACAGCACGGTGTGGCTGATCGTCGGGGCCTTCGTGTTTGCGATGGGTTACGAAAAAACCGGCCTTGGTCGCCGCATGGCCTTGGTCATGGTGCGATGGCTCGGCGGTCGCACGCTCGGGCTCGGCTATGCCATTATGCTCGCGGATTTGGTGCTCGCACCGTTCACGCCGTCCAACACCGCGCGCAGCGCCGGCACGATTTACCCCGTGATCCGCAGCATCCCGGGCCTCTACGGTTCGCTGCCCGGAGAGTCGGCGCGCAAGATCGGTGCCTACCTCATGTGGACGGGGTTCGCGACGACGTGTGTGACCAGCTCACTGTTTGTCACTGCGCTCGCACCCAATCTCCTCGCTCTGGATTTCGTGAAGAAAACGACGGGCATCACCATTACTTGGGGCGAGTGGTGCCTGGGCTTTCTCCCGATTGGCGGTCCCCTGTTGCTCGCCCTGCCGTGGTTGGTCTACAAAATTTATCCTCCGGAGATCCGCGTGAGCGCGGAAGCGCCGCGTTGGGCCGCGCAGGAACTCGCGACGCTCGGCCGGATCACGCGGCGGGAATGGATCATGGCCGCCCTCGTGGGTGCCGCGCTCGGCCTGTGGATTTTTGGAGCGAGTGTGATCGACGCCACGCTGGTCGCGTTCGTGGCGATTTCGCTGATGGTTGTCTGCCGCGTCGTCGCGTGGTCGGACATTCTCGGCAATACGGCGGCGTGGAACACGTTTGTCTGGTTCGCCACGCTGGTGAACCTCGCCGATGGCTTGAACAAGTCCGGCTTCGTCGCGTGGTTTGGCCAACACGCCGCCGCGCTGCTCGTCGGCTATTCACCGTTGTTCGTCATGGTCGTGCTCGTGGCTTTTTTCTTTTTGATCCACTATTTGTTTGCGGGCCTCACGCCACATACGACGGCCCTTTTGCCCGTCGTGCTCGCCGCCGGGGCCGCCGTTCCGGACCTACCGGTCCGGACCTTTGCACTGCTACTCGCGTTTTCGCTCGGGATCATGGGCGTGCTCACGCCTTACGCCACGGGCCCGGCCCCGGTCTACTACGGTTGCGGCTTTATCACGCGCCGCGATTTCTGGCGGCTCGGGCTGACCTTCGGGCTGATTTTTCTCAGCGCGCTGCTGCTGATCGGTGTGCCCTGGCTCGGCCTCGCGAAGTGAACGCGCGTCCGCGCGCGGTCACGCTCCCAAGAAACCGCCACTGCTGGGAGCGTGGCTGCAAGCGGGCTGGTCAGTTTACGGAAAAGTTTCCTACCAATAAAAGTTTCCTACCTCAAATTCCGAGGCTCGGGGCCGGGGTCGTCCACTCGTTGAAGGTGCCTCCGCCCCGCCCAGCTCAACCGTTTTCCGTTTAATGAAAGCGCCGGTAGAGGGTAGGAATATTTTATGGGTAGGGCACAACCACTCGCTGATTTCTTATTCGGCAAAAAATGTGCGGAAAAAGATGGGGACTGCTACTCTCGGCATTTTTTACTAGGAAGATTTTCCAAGCCGCAGACAGGCGGGACTAACCACTCGGAACATGCTCTCCGGTTTCTTTCAGTCGGGGCCAAAACTTCTTTTGGGGTGGGGGCTCCGAAGACGCGGGCTGAAGCCTCGCGCTACCACAAGCCGCGGATGCCGCCGAGCAACAGGCGCGGGGTGCCGACGTTGACGACACCGTCGGCGCTGCGGCCGGTTTCGACGCGGGCGTCGGTTAGATTTTCGAGAGTGAAAAAGAGCGTGAGATATTTCGTGAGCGGACGCGTGACGCCGAGGTCGGGGACGACCCCTTCGCCGAGGCGGAGGTTATTTTCGTCGTCCTCGAATTGTCGCCCGATCCAGCGCACGCGCGGCGTGAACGTGAGCTGCCCCGGTGCGCGCCAGGTGGCGCCGAGTGTGGCGCTGCGGCGCGGGACTTGGGCTACTTGTTTGCCGACGAGTGCGGGCGCAACCGTCGCGCGGCGCACCGTCGCGTCGTTGAAAAGGGCGGCGGCGTTGAACGAGAAGGCGGCGGAGACGTTCCACGTGGCGGAAAGTTCGCCGCCCTGCGTGCGTGTGCGGTCGAGGTTGAGGCGCTGGCGTCCGAGCCCGCCGGCGGCCAGCGTGCCGACGATGGGGAACGTGCCGGGCCCGCGTGCGATGGTGACGTTGCCCACTGCATGATGGAGATCGTTCCAAAAGGCGGTGGCGGCGAGGGTGAGGGGTGCGGGTGGGGTGGGGGCGCCGAGCGCGGGTGGCGTCGGATGGCCGAAGGGTGTCCACTCGACGCCGATTTCGGCGCTCGTGACCGACTCGGTGCGGAGCGCGGGATTCGCCTCGGTGACATTCGCTCCCTGGCGAAACGGGCGATAGAGTTCGTTGAGCGTGGGGCGGCGGAACGCTTGTTGGGTGTTGGCGCGAAGGCGCCACGCGGCGTCAGGTTTCCACACCAGGCCGAGGCTCGGGCTGAACGCGGTGCCGTCGCGGTCGGCGTACTGGTCATCACGCGAGGCGATGCCGGTAGCGCGATCTGACTCACGTCGGTGGCCGTCGGTTTCACTCCATGAGTTGAGTCGCACACCAGCGGTGCCGCGCAGCTGCGGAGCGAGCGCTCGCTCGTGCAGCGCGAAGACGCCGACGTCCGCCTGTTTGCCGCCGGCGACGCGGAGGCGTGTGAAGCTGCCGGCAACGAACGTGAAATACTCGCGCGTCTCGCCGCGCGTGGTCCGCGCATCCGCACCGGCGCTCGTGCGTGAATCGCGGCCGTGTTTCCATGTGCCGGTCCACGTGGCTCCGAGTGCGGTGGAGGGCACGGAGAACTGGTCGCTCGCGGGTGTCTCGGCGGTGCGGGTGGCGTTGACCGAACTGAAGGTGCTCGAGAAGCCCTGATCCTGCGCGTAGGCGGTGGCTTTCCACCCAAAGGTGTCGACCGGCTGGCCCGCGAAATTTACGGCGATGGAGCGTTCGCGCGAGCCGTTGTGCTGGTAGGGTGTGCCATTGCCGCGTTGTTCTGCAAAGCTACGAAAGGCCGCGCTCCAGGAAAGTTTTTCGCCGAGCGGTTGGCGCCAGCGGAGATTTAAGAGGGTGTGCCGGCTCCACGCCGCCACGTCGATCGGGCCGCGACGTTCCGGCGCAACGAGGGTGAAGCCATCGGTCGCGAAGACCTGCGCCCCGAGGTCAAACGTGCCCAGCACTCCGGGCTGCGTGTGGACAATTTCGGCGCTGCGGGTGCCAAAATCGCCGAACGTCGCGTTCGCCCCGGTCGTCTGGACGGAGGGCTGTTGCGTGAGAATCTGCACAACGCCGCCGAGCGCGGCGTTACCCCACGCGGTCGCACCGCCACCTTGGACAACTTCGACGCGCGCGAGATTTTCGCGGGCGACCTTGGTCCACGCGACCCAGCCGCCGAAGGGATCGTTGAGCGGCACGCCGTCGAGGAGGACGAGTGAGCGGCTCGCGCCACTGGGGCCGAGGCCGCGCAGCGACACGCCTTGCGAGGTAGGGTTGGCGGAAAAACTATCACTGCGGCGGAAGAGACTGAAGCCCGGCACGGAGCGGAGCGCGCCGTCGAGAGTGGCGGTGGGTGAGGCGCGGAGAGCCTCGGTGTCGAAGTCGCGCACCGAGACCGCGACCTGCTCCGCGGGCTGCGGCGTGCGCGTGGCGGTCACGACTTCGGCAGGGAGGGCGACGGTTTGCGCGTGAGCGGACGGCGCGCTCACGTTTGCAGCGATGAGCAGGACGAGGAGGGCAGGGAGGAGCGCGCTTGCGCGCGCTGGAAGGGCGTGGCGGCGGCAATCGCCTGCAAGCAGGCTCGGACCGAGGCGGGGATGAGAAATCATGGTGGGTGGCGGCGGGCGGCGAGGTGGGCTGCGGTCACGGGTGGAGCGCAATCAGGGCAAAAATGGGCTGCGGGGCGGGTTTCATGGGACGGTAAGCGCAGGGAGACGTGCGCGCGGGCGCAAGGGCGCGAGGGTTGATCAATCAAATGGCCGGCTGCGACGGCCCGCCACGGCGACCCCACGCGCGCAGAGCAGGGTCAAAGATGACTGGGCGAGCGACCGACTTTGACGCCGCCCGCCCCACGCGCGTCACGTCGCGCGATTTGGCTCGGCAATGGGGCGGGCATTTGGGATGGATCAGGTTCAGCACGTTACCATTTCATCTTCTATGTCACTCTGGGAATATAAGGTCATCACGAGCGGGAAAGGTGGCTTTGCCACGCCCGCGATGCTGGAGAAATTTCTGAACGATCTCGGCCGCGACGAGTGGGAGATCATTCACTATCACTCCACGCCCGACAATCTGCTCGCCTTCACCGGCCTCGCGCGGCGCTCGACGCAACGCGACTGGACGCTGGCGGACGCCGCCGCGGCCGCCGCCAAGGCCGAGGCTGAGAAGCTTCGCGCGGAGTTTGCCGCGAAATTCGAGGCCGCCACGCGGCCCGCTTCCGCCGCCGGAGCCCCCGAGGCGCCGCCCGCCAGTTTCATCGAGGAAAAGTCCGCCCCGGACGATGGATTCCGCAAGCCGGTGGACACGTCCCGCGACGATGATCCGGAAGCGCCCGACGAGCCGAAGGACGATTGGGACAATCTTACCGCCTCGGCGGAAGAGGAGTTGCCGGTGTTTTTCGACGCCATCAAACCGCACCTCCGTCGAAACCAGCGCGGCGCCGGCATGAGCGTCGGCACCGACTATCTCGCGAAGAAGTGGGACCAGACCGAAGAGGACATCAAGGGCGCGCTCGTCGAGTGCGGTTTTGTGCTCCCCGCCGACGAGGATTCCCGCGCCGAGTATGTCGAATACGACGGCGATCTCTATTGGCTGAACATCAATCGCCGCGGCGAACTCTGGATCAACACGAAGGAGAAGCCGCGTCCCGTTTTCCGCAATGTGAAGGCCACCCG
>CAMATV010000183.1 GCA_945861235.1 Opitutus sp. GAS368 | reverse complement strand
GTGAGCCCGCGCTGCCTCCGGTCGCCCCCGCGATCTGCAACGCGATCTTCGCCGCCACCGGCAAACGCGTCCGCCAGTTCCCGCTCTCCCGCACCGACCTCCGCTGGACCTAATCCCCAGGGCGCGACTTCCCTCCCGCGCTCCCGTTTTCTTCCTCCAGGCAGCGCCGAACAGCGCGGCCTTTTTATTCACCCGCTACAGCAACTCGCCCTGCCCGTCACCCAGCGGCTTTACCCCGATGAATCGCCCATACCGCTCGAGCCAATCGTCAAGTTTGTCGGCGTAGTACGCCGGGTCGTAGGGTGCAGCGACGGGATCGTAGAGCGACAACGCCCGGGCCCGTTGCCAGTCACTGGTTTTCCCCTTCGCCTTCGCTGTAATGTAGTAGCTCACGCGCTCGCCCATGCGCGGGCGCGGCGATAGCTGCAACGCGACTTCCGCCGAGGCCCGCCGTGGTTTACCGCCTCCAGCGATGAGCTGTTCGTAGGCATCGGGATTCTGGTTGAGCGTCTCGCTCTTCGCCAATTCCGCCACGGGCACTTCACGCCCCGCGAGCCGGCGGCGATAGTCTGCCACCATCGGCACCGGCGACTCGGAAGCTGCGCCGACCAAAAAATAAATAAGCCGCTCGCTCAGCTTTTTGAGATACGGCTCGATCCCGCGTGAACGCAGCGCGCTGCCGCGCAGAATCACTTTTTCCCCATCGTAGAGAGCGTAGTTCTTCGCCTTGTAGCACCACATCGCCGCGTACCGTCCGTCATGTTCGAGTTCGATGCCCGCTGGCAAAATCGGTGCGACGAGCCCGAGCAATCCTTCCGGCGTGGCAAAATATTCCTCGGACGAGAGGTAAATCCCATCGGTGTCCGCCTCAAGGATCGTGCAACCGTGCTTCGCGAACTCGTCGATCAGCTGCTGCAAGAGCTCGCGTCCGAGCCGCGTAACGTCCGCCGCGAGTTCGCCATCGCCAAAGCGTGCGCCTGAAAAACCAAGATAGCCGTAGAAGGAATTGATCAGAATTTTGAAGTTCGCTTGCCGCGCCTGCGCCTCCCCGCGCTCCTCCTCGGTTGCGCCATGTTTCGCGAGCTGCTTGTATTTCAGGCGATACTCGCGCAGCCGACGCAAGAGGGGCACGAAGACCCCGAGCGTATCGTTCTGCGGATTGCGAGCGATATGGAGGAGGAGACTCGGATAGAGCGAGGCCACGTCAAAGTGCAGCACATGCTTAAACACCCCTTCTTGAAAACTGCGCGTGTAGCCGCCCTCGAACGGCTGCACCTCTGGCGGCACGGGGCACGCCTGACGCGCGTGGTAATATTCTTCGAGGAACAGCAGATCGATCTTCGACGTCGCTCCGCGCAGCGTCGCCTCCTGTAACATCGTGGGAAACGTCCGCACTTGCTCGAAATACGTCGGCAATAATTGATCCGCCAACCCCTCCGTTTCGCGCAGGTCATCCCCCAGGTAGGCACAAAATTTCGCCCGATCCGTCGCGAACACTTCCTGAATGTGGTTGCCCGCAATGTACGTCCGCTCGGCGCTGTCCTCGTCGGTGACGCCGAAATAAACCGCCACGTCCTTCAACCCATACGAGGTCAATTCGCGCGTCGTGATGTCGTAGAGCTGCACGAGCAAATACGTGTCGACGACCGCGCGTCCCGGCAGGTCGCAACGCGGAAAATCAATCCAGCGCTCCGCCACTTTCAGCCGCGAATTGCGAAACGACGCCTTTTGCCCGTAGCGCCCCCACGCACACGGAACGCGATGGAGCCGACAGCGCTGGCGGAGGTAATCGAGGTCGAACTTGAATATATTATGACCCTCGATCACGTCCGGATCGATCTCGCGGAGCGCGGCGGTGAATTCAAGCAGCAGCTTTTTTTCCGCCGCGTCCGTCATGTCAGCGAGCACGAGCAAGCGATTCTTACCTCCGCAACGCAACCCGACTGCCAGCACGCGGTCACCCGGTCGCGCCGCATCGGGAAAGCCACCGTCCGACGACGCCGTTTCAATATCGAGCTGGCACCGGCGCAGCTGCGCGAAGCTAAGGTCGCGATAAAGGCGTTGCCGGTGTTGCAGCAAAAACTGGCTTTCGAGCGGTCGGATCACGTCCAATCCGATCGCCGTCTGCTTCGCCGCCTTGGTAAAGGTCTCAAACACTCCGAGACTCTCCGCGTGCACGAGCCGGTCAAACGGCCCCGGTCCTTGCAATTTCTCCAAGGTGAGTCCGTGAAGGTTTGCGTCCGGCGGTGTATCGTTGAGCCACCCGAAGGGACGAAACGCCTCGCTCCGCTCCTCGCGCCCACCTTCGGCCGCGACCACCGTCGTAAACACCCGCCCGGTCTCGTCCACCCACACGCCGCATAGCGAACCAATCATACCCGGCGTTCGCCCCTCAGAACGGTTTCAGGTAGACCATTATGACGGCAATGATCGCGAGCGCCAACGTGACGAGCATCAGGGTGTTCGCCTGGGCCCGACGCTTGTAAGCCATCCCGACAACCGCCGAAAGCCCGAGCCAGCACACTATTTTCACGATGATCCAACCGGGGAATCCCACGCGCAGTTTCGTGATGAGCCCGAAACCACCGATCAGCACCAGCAAACTCGCGATCCCCGTGATGATTAACACGCGCTTGCGCGTTTCCGCCGGGGCGGCGAACGCATAAAACGTGTAACCGAAGAGCACGAGCAGGGAGCTGACGTGGAGGATGTGGTAGAACGTTGGACTCATGAGTAAGTGTACTGAAGGAAAGAGTGACACCCCACCTGTGCCGTATGCCCAAAGGCTCAGGACCTTTTTAGGTTAAGGTGGGCGCCTCCTCCGCAGCGTCTGCTTTCCGATGGACGGCCTAGCATCTTCCGCGACGGTTTTGGCTCCCGTAATAATTCTAAGGCAAAGAGCAGTTATTGAAAGCACCTCGAACACTGCAGGGTGTCAGCTCCCACCGTAGGACGCGACCCTTCGTCGTCAAATGCGAATCACGATTCGTGCATTTCATCCGAGTCACGTGCCTTCCACCTCTCACACTCATGAGCGATCACGGGCAGGTCGGCGTGCTCAAATACGAAAAGGCTGAAGGCTCTCCCTTCAAAAACCAGGCAGCCAATCCGAGCGAAAATCTGAACCACCTAGCCGAGCAACTGCTCGTACGCGGCGGCGGCCAACAATGTCGTCGTCTCACTGGGGTTGCTCAACGTGAGCTTCAGCATCCACCCACCCTCGTAGGGCGCCGTGTTGAGCGTTTCGGGCGCTCCGTCGAGCGCGGCGTTGATCGCTATGACCGTGCCCGCAGCCGGGGCGTAGAGATCGCTCGCGGCCTTCACTGACTCGACGACACCAAACACCTCACCGGCTTTCAGCACCGCTCCGACTTTCGGCAGTTGTACATAGGTGATATCGCCGAGCGAACTTTGCGCGTAGTCGCTGATCCCCACGGTAGCAGTGCCGTCGGTCTCGACCTTCAGCCATTCATGGGATTTCGCGTAACAGAGATTCGTGGGGACGTTGCTCATTGGGGGGCCTTTTTCAATTCGACGAAGGGTGGTTTGACCAGATGCAAATTTAGTTTTGTTCCGCGAATGTCCACGACGAGCGCTTCGCTCGCCGCGGCCACTGTCACCAAGGCGGAACCGATGGACTCGTTCAGGAGGGGTGACAGCGTGCCCGAGAGCACCCGACCGACGATGGCTCCATTCGCTCCGAGCACGGGCGTTTCCGCCCGCACGATCCGCCGGTCGCCCGTCTTGAAGAAAACGACTTTATTCACTGCGCCGTTTTTCTTTTCGGCAACCAGCGCATCGCGGCCAATAAAATCCGCGCCTTTGTCCAACTTTACCGTCCAACCCAGACCCGCGGTGAGCGGTGAAATATCCTGGGTGATTTCGTGGCCGTACAGCGGATAGCCCGCCTCAAGGCGAAGGCTATCGCGTGCACCCAGGCCGGCCAACTCGAGCCCTCGCGGAGCGCCGGCCGCCAACACCGCCTCGGCGAGCGCGACGGCATCACCGGCCGCATGATAAAGTTCGAAACCGTCCTCGCCCGTATAGCCGGTCCGGCTGATCACGCAGTGGATACCGGCGACCGTGCCCTCGGTGACATGGTAATACTGCACGAGCCCGAGTTTCGCACCTGTGAGCGATTGGACGATCTCCGCTGCGCGCGGACCTTGCACCGCGAGCAGCGCGTAATCGTCGCTGCGATCCGTGATCGTGACGGCGAACGGCGACGATTGCTCACGAATCCACGCGAGATCCTTCGGGACGTTACCGGCGTTGATGCAGAGAAAGTAATCGTCGGGCCCGCGCATGGTGACGAGCAGATCGTCCACGACGCCGCCGCTCGGATAGCACATCGGAGAATAGAGCACGCGGCCCGGGTAGAGTTTCGCGACATCATTCGTCACGAGATAATTCAGGAATTTCCCCGCCTCCGGCCCACGCACGTCGACCTCGCCCATGTGGCTGACATCGAAGAGGCCGGCCGCGCGACGCACCGCCTTGTGCTCCTCGAGAATGCTCCGGTATTGGACGGGCATTTCCCAACCCGCGAAGTCGACCAAGCGCGCGCCGTGGGCGGCATGAAAATCACGCAGTGGCGTGCGGTGGAGTTCGCTCATTCAGCGAACTACGCGCGCCGCGGCCGAGCGCGGCAAGTTCCTTTTCGTCCGCCACCGCACCGCGCCGAATATATTCGCCACGGAGGGGCGCTGCATAAACTGCCGTCATGCCGCTCGCCTACTGGGTTCACGATCTTAGCCCGTTTCTGATCCGATTTTCGGATAACTTCGGCATTCGCTACTATGGGCTGGCCTACGTGCTCGGCTTTGTGGGAGCCGTCTGGTTGCTCCATCGTTACCATCGCGCAGGACGGTCCCCCTTTGGCGGCAACACCATTGGGGATCTCATCACCTACATCGTGTTTGGTGTGATGCTCGGAGGGCGGCTCGGTTATTTTCTGCTCTATCAGTCCGAGGCGATTTTCCGCGATCCCCTCGCGTTGCTGCGGGTGTGGGAGGGCGGTATGGCGAGCCACGGTGGCTTCGTCGGAGTCTTGTTCGCACTCATCCTGTTTGCGCGCCGGCACCACGTCTCGTTTTTTCCCGTGAGTGATCTGATTGCGACCACCGCAGCGCTGGGACTTTTTTTTGGCCGCGTCGCCAACTTCATCAACGGCGAACTCTACGGGAAAATCACGGATGTTCCGTGGGCCGTCATTTTTCCCCAAAGCGCGACGGTCGGGACGCCTGTTCACCTCATTTTGCCCCGCCACCCGTCACAACTTTACGAGGCCGCACTCGAAGGCGCGGTGCTCTTTGCGTGGGCGCAATGGCGGTTCTGGCGCAGCGACGTCACCCGCACTCACCCCGGACGACTCACGGGGGAGTTTCTGCTCGCCTACGCGCTGGTGCGCATGCTCGGCGAATCGTTCCGCGAACCCGACGCCTCGCTTTTGCTGGGCGTCAGTCGCGGTACGTTTTACTCGATCTTTCTGATCGCCGGCGGGCTCGTGCTGGTGTTGCGCCGACCTGTTCAGCCACCGCGGCCTTAAACCGTCGTGCCAGGGGGCAGCGTCGCACCCTTCGGCACCACCAGGACCCCGTCGCGAATCACGACGGCCCCGTTGGCATAAGTGCCGTCGGCCTTACCGGCCGCGATGAGGACGCAACCGGCCCCAATCCGCGCGTTCTTGTCCACGATCGCACCTTTGATGACACACCTCGCTCCGATGCCGATGCGCGGGCGCCCCAGCAGCGTATTCTCCTGCAACTGCGCGGGTGTCTCGTAGTAGTCCGCTCCCATCACCACAGCATCCTTGAGCGACGAGCCTTCACCGATAAAACTTCGGACGCCGAGTACGCAGTGCTGCAGAGATGAATCCGTGATGATTGAACCGTCGCCGATGACCACGTGGTCGATGGCGCACGTGTTGAGCTTCGCGGCGGGCAGGTAGCGATCCAGCGTGTAGATGGGGTCGACTGCGTCGAAAAAATCGAAGGGCGGCTGCGGCTGCGCCAGCGCGAGGTTCGCGTCGAAAAACGCACGCACCGTTCCGATGTCCTCCCAATAGCCCTCGAAAATATGGGCAAAAAGTTTTTTCTGACCGAGGAGTCCAGGGATGATCTCCTTGCCGAAATCTGTCTGCGGCCCGCTCAGCGCGTCCGCCAGAACCGACCGGTTGAAAACGTAGATACCCATCGACGCGAGACAGCGTTTTTCCGTAGACGGGGTTGCCAATTCGGACTCCAGGGCCGCGCTGAGTGTCAGGCTTTGGATCACCTCGGGATCCTTGGGCTTCTCGACGAAACGCGTGATCGAGTGATCATCCTTGATCTGCATCAGGCCGAGACCAGCCACCTTCGAAACCGGAAACGGAACCGCCGCGACAGTCACGTCCGCTTGCGTTGCGATGTGCTGCTCGACGATCTTGCGGTAGTCCATCCGGTAGAGTTGGTCGCCCGAAAGAATCAGCACGAGATCATGCGGGAAGGCGCGGAAGTGGACGAGATTGCGGCGCACCGCATCGGCGGTCCCCTGATACCAATCGGCGCTTTTCTCGGTCTGCTCCGCCGACAGAATATCCACAAAGCCGCCGCCGAATGGATCGAAGTGGTACGTGTTCTGCACGTGGCGGTGCAGTGACGCGGTCTGGAACTGCGACAAGATGAATATCCGGTTAATGCCGGAGTTAATACAGTTGCTGATCGGAATATCGACTAAGCGATATTTACCGGCGAGGGGCACGGCCGGTTTGCAACGTTCCAGCGTCAGCGGGGAGAGGCGGGTGCCGCGGCCACCGCCCATGATAACTGCCAGCACACGTTTTTGG
>CAMATV010000182.1 GCA_945861235.1 Opitutus sp. GAS368 | reverse complement strand
CGGACTCCCGTCCGCCTTCTCCAGCTCAGTCCACTCACAATGCGAACCGCAGTCCGCCCCTCTTTAAGGTACCACGGCATCGGTAATCGTGAGCGTGTTGAAATCGAGCACGCGCTTCAAGCGGCCGTGCGTCATCGTGAGTGTGCGACCGCCGACCTCCGCGTTGAGATACGGCCCGGCGAATAGTTTCCACTGCTCCGCGTAATCCACCACCCGCCCATCGACGCGGGGCGCGGCACCGTAAGCGACCTCGATTTTCTTCCCGCGCAGCGTGGTAAATTTCACGCGTGGGGTCGGCGCCAACGTGATCGCAAGCGGCAGTCCGCGGATCGCCGCCTTGAACGCGTCCCAGCTCTTAAATTCACTCGCCGCCGCCGCCTGCAAAAGCGTCCCGTTTTTCGCGTGCGGCGAGGAGAGGCGTTTCCCGCCTTTCTCCAAGGGACGCCACTCGTAGCCCGCGAGCGGACGATAGGCGATATAGGTGTTGCCGCCCTGCGCAAATATCCAGCCCGACGTGTCCTCCTCGATCGACGCGAGATCTTTGGAGAAAAAACCGTTCACTTGTTTCCAAGGCGCACTCGCCGGCACATCGCTCAACGATATCAACGTGTCCTCCTGCTGGAAAATCTGCTCATACGGAGAACCCCCGAGGAGTTTGCTCTCCGCAATGTAGGTTGGCTTCCCTTGGAACGTCACCGCCGCCGGCATGTAGTCGGGCATCTCCGTGAAATACATCATCAACTCTTCCGCCCCATAGAACGGCTGCACGGAGAAGATCGTGTTGTGCACCCCGCGCGGATCCGGCACCGCCCACGTGAGATCCCACGAGTGCTGCTGAATCGGCTGGAGCAGGCCGCCTTGGTCGGAGCCGAGCGCGTAGTCCTTCGTCACGTAACTCGTTTTGTAAACCGGCGCATTACGGACGTCACTATTGCGCCAACGGTGCCGCGTGCGTTTGCGCTCCAGATGCGTGTAGGCACCGCTGCGATCCGTGCCGATGCGATAGATCACCTCCGGCAACTCGTAGTGGTCCGCCACCGTGGCGAAATAAATACCCCAGCCGCCGTAGCTCGCCTGGGGCGGACAATTCCCGAGCAGCTGCCACGCAAAATACGAGGAGAGCGCGTTCCATTTCTCCAACACCGTCGTGTCGTCCGTGCGCGCATGCGAACCGATGTAGATCCCATTGAGCGTCTCGACGGCAAAATCCGCGATCACCCAGTCGAGCATCATCTTTCCGCGCTGGCGCATCTCCGGGTCCTGCGCCCAGGTGGCGAGAAATAACATCGGAATCGAATATTCCCCCAGGTAGTGGGTGCAGTCGTATTCGCCCTGCCCGATCGTCGTCGTCAGCTCCATCCAGTGCAGCAACCAGGCGCGCGATTCCGCCGAAATCTCCGCTGATGTTTTGCCGTTGAACCAACGGTCTTCGCCCTCACCGGGCCAGAGCTGGGCCATGAGATGCATCGTCGTGTAATACATCACCCAGTGATTCTCGGTGTCGCCGCGCAGCGGATAATACGTGCGCCACGCTTCGCGAATCGCCGCCTTGGCTTCGCCCGTGAGCTGGTCTCGACCGAGATACGAAATGCAGGTCACGGGAAACATCCAGAACATGTCCGCCGCAGGCTTCTTCATCAGTTCAATCAAACGCTCCGAACACGCCGCAGCGTCTTCGCGCAGCGCGAGTTTCGCCGCAATCTCGGCGAGTCCGAGTTTCGTGGGATCACCCGGCGTCGCCATCGCCGCCCGCCACCGCAGTGCCTCCATCCGGCGCCCCAGATACTGGTCGCGCCGCAGCGCCGGATCTTCCACGGGCACGGTCGACGGCGGCGGAGCCGTGAAGGACGGTTGCGCCTCAAGTCCGACCGTCACCACCGCGAATAATAGAAGAGTGCAGAACGTGGTAGCCCGCCTCGTGAGAGGCGGGACGGAAAAAAAAGCGCCGACGCGCGATGGAGTTTTCATGATCATTTCCGGGGCACAAACACGAGGTCGAAGACATTCGCCTTTTCCCACTGGAGCTTCCGCCAGGTGCGGCCGAAATCATCCGACGCGAACAACGGCTCCATATACGGCGCCGCATAGAGGCGGTCCGGCAGGTCCGGATCGATCGCCACTTTCCACACCTCGCGCTTCGGCAGGCCCGCCGTGCGGTCGACCCACGTTTTCCCGCCATCCTCCGACACCTGTACCCCCGCGCCCCAGCCACAATAAACCAATCGGCGCGCATCGCGCGGATCAAACTCACCGTTGTGCAAAGTTCTCTCCGTCGAAATTCCTGCTAGACGCGTCCACGTGAGGCCGCGGTCCGACGACCACAGCGCCCCATCGCCACCCGTTGCGGCAAAAAACACTTTCGGGTCGTGCGGTGATTGCCGCAGGCTATGTGTGACTTTTTCGGTCCCGTGTACGCGCCGCCACGTGCGCGCGCCATCCTCGGTGAGGTAGAGACCTTTCTCAGTGCCCGCGAGCACGCGGCCCGCCGCCGTGCGATCGACGAGGATCGCCTCGGTATAGGCGCGGCGAATACCCGCGTTCATCCGTTGCCACGTCTGCCCGCGATCATGCGAGACCGCGATGCCGTCGGGAATCGCCGCGTAGACGTGCTCGGGACGGTTGCGGTCCACGGAGATCGACTTGGCTTCCGTCATGTCCCAGCTCGTGACGATTCGGAACGTCTTCCCGCGGTCCGGCGTGCGCAGCACGCCGTCCAGCAGCGCCACATACAGCCGCGCCGGATCGCTCGGATCGTGCGCCAGCGAAAACGTGCGAATGTGGTGCGGCCCGAGGTGTTCAAAGTTTTCGCGGTCGGTCGAGCGATAGAGGCCGCTCAACAACGGTCCACTCCGCCCCATCACGCTCCCTTGCCCGCTCAGATTCACGCACACATAGAGGTCATGCCTCCACTCGGCCGCGCCGACCCTCGCACTCAAAAGTGTCAGCGCGAAAAAAAATAGTCGTCGTGCGATGATCATAAATTCAACCTGCCGTCACCATGCGACGTCTCCTCATCACCACCCTGTGCCTCTCCCTCGTCTCGCTCGCGTCGCTCGGCGCCGCCGAAACGTCCACCACTCCCGAGGCGAAACTCGCCGCCCTCGGTCTCACCCTGCCCGTGACGAATTCGCCCATCGCCAACTACGTGCCCGCCGTGCGCGCCGGTAATCTCGTCTTCCTTTCCGGCCACTTGCCTTACGACGCCGAGGGCAAGGTCATCGCCGGCAAAGTCGGCAAAGACACCGACGAAAAGACCGCCAACGCCGCCGCCCGCACCACCGCCCTCGCTCTGCTCGCCTCGCTGAAAAAAGAAATCGGCGACCTCTCGAAGGTGAAGCGCATCGTGAAGGTCTCCGGCTTCGTCAACGGCACCGATGACTTCAAGGCGCAGCCTGCCGTCATGAACGGTTGCTCCGACCTGCTCGTCGCGGTCTTCGGCGACCGCGGTAAACACGCCCGCGCCGCCCTCGGCATGGCCTCGCTCCCCCGCGGCGCCGTAGTCGAGATCGAGATGATCGTGGAAGTCCAATAACGCGCGCATCACGTTGTTTTCAGAATCGCGGTCATGGCCGCGACGAGTCGGTCGCACTCGTCCAGTCCGTTGCACAGGTGCGTCGACACGCGCACCGCGTTCAGCTTTTGCTCCGACACCGGTCGGCACCGCAAGCGATGCTCACCGAGCAACCGCCCGAACAATTTGTCGTAGGCGATCCGCGGCGTGCGAAACGCGATCATCGCCGCGCTGAGCTCGGGATTAGCCGGCGTGAGAATGTCGACGTCGGGCAGCGCCGCGATGCCTGCACGCACCCGCGCCACCATCGCCCGTCCCCGCGCCGCGATCCGTTCGCGCCCTATCCGCTCCTGCGTCTCCGCCGCCGCCGCCAGCGCAACGACCGCCGCCGCGTTACGCGTGCCATACTCGTGCCGCTGCGTGCCGGCCACGAAGGCCATCGCCATCGATAGATCCGCTTGGTCACTCGAATAAGCTCCCACCATAGTCGGGGTGACCTCGTCCAATTTTTCACGCCGGATAAACAGCACGCCCGTCTCATGCGGTCCGCCGATCCACTTGTGTCCGCTCGTGGCAAACGAATCGCAGCCGATCGCGCGCAGCTCAAACGGAAACATCCCCGCCGACTGCGCCCCGTCGATGTGAAACCAAATCCCCCGCTCCCGGCAGAGCTTCGCGATCGCCACCACGGGCAGCACAATGCCGGTCGGTGCCGTCACGTGCGACACCTGCACGACGCGCGTGCGCGGCGTAATGAGGGCCACAATACGCGCCAAATTTTCCGCCGCAGCGGCCACGCTCGGCTCGAACATGCGCACCACCACTCCGCGCTGTTTGGCTTGGTTGATCCAAGGAAACGCGCCGCCCGGATGCGCGTGATCGTCAAAAATCACTTCGTCGCCCGCCTTCAGCGCCAACCCCGCCGCGATGATTCCGTTGCCCTCGGTGGCATTGCGCACAAAGGAAATTTCCGTCGGTTCCGCGCCAAGAAACCGGGCGAGCACCTTCCTGGCCTCCGCAAACAAGGCGTGGCCCGTCTCCGACTTTTCCTGCAACCGCCGCGACGTCTTTTCGAAAACATCCAGCACCGGCCCCGCCGCCGGCCCGAGTCCCCCCGTGTTGAGGTAGGCAAAGCCCGGCGTGAGCAGATACTGCGCGCGGATCGCCGCCCAAAAGGGTTCGGGGTCGCGTTCGGAATACCCCGGTAACACCAGCGTGGCGCGTTGCTCTCCCCGCACCGACCCCACCGCCGCCAAGCCCACCACACCCGCACTCAACCGCCGCAAAAACGTTTTCCGATCGAGGTTCATGCGTGAGAGAAAACCAAACGATGATCGAGGCGCAAGGTCGCACCAGCGGACAGCACGCGGGTGCCCCGGGAAAACGAAAACGCCGCCAACGGATTTTTCGCGCGCACAAACCACGGGATCGGTCCATCCAGATTTTCAAACCGGATCCGCGTGCGCCGCAGCGTGGCGTCGTGCTGACAATTCCACTCCATCCCGGCGGTCTCCGCTCCCTGCACCGCCGCCTCACCGACCAGTCCACCGTCCGCCGTGATCCCGATGCGCCCATCACCATGCTCGTCGAGCAGGTCGCGCGCCCCGCGAAATTGCAGCCCCGAATAGTGCGAACCCGCCAGACCGCCCCGCGATTCGTAATGGTCGAGCGCCAGATCTTGCCCCGCCGCATTGGACAGTTCGCTCGTCCAGCGCAACGACCACTCCGCCTGCCCTACGCTCGTCAGCAAGGTGCGGTGCTCGTGCAGCAGCTCACGCCCGGACCGCGGTTCACACCAGTCCACCGCGTGCTCCAATCGCTCCGCTGTACAGACTTTCCACGCACGGTGAATCTGCACGCCGTGATCATCCCGCCATTGATAACCGTCCGCCACCCGGTGCGACGGCCCTCCCCAGAAATTGGTCCCACCCACGCTCGTGATCGTCAGGCTAAGCCCGTGATGCCACGGGTGGTCGTGCGGGCGAAAATTCGTCAAGACGTCGCCCGCGAGCGAACACACCGGATGGGCATACGGCCGCGGCGACTCGTTCGCCGGCGTGCCGCCGCCAAACACATAACGCCACAATAGCCCGCCATCCGCCCGCAGCACGCGCACCACCCCCGCGCCTTCGTGTTCGAGTCGTGGCTCCGTGCTCATGGCAGCAACCGGCTTTCCGCCCACCGCCCACCAGCGAATTCACGTTTCGTGCCGTCGGGGAAGGTAACGTGCACCGGCGTTTCCCGCGGCGCATCAATCTCCACGAACAACCGTCCGCCCTCCCGGCGCCACGCCACCGTGATCGGCCCGCGCGGCGTGCACAATTTTCCATTCGCGTGCGTCAGGCCGCACATCCGCGGCTCGATCGCGATTTCCGAAAACCCCGGCGCCGCTGGCGTCACTCCGAGCACGCGCGTCAAGAATTCCAACGCCGGATGCGCGCTCCAAGCATGGCACAATGACCGCCAATAACTGTTCTCCTCCACAAACGTATCGAGCCCCGCCTCGACCGACTCGTGCCACGGTCCGAGAAATCCCGGCATCCGGTCGTAGTCGCCTGCCATCGCCAGCGCGCGGAAACCGATGTGCCACCAAAAGAACGACCCCGGCGCTAATTTCTCGTCGTGCGGAAAACGCTTCAGCAAGATCTCCCGCTCCCGCGCTCCCGCCGCGCCGCACACCACCGCCCACGCATTCCCATATTGGCTGATCTCCGGTCCGCCCGGCCGGTCAAAATAGAGCCCTGCCGCCTCCGACCAAAACCGCGCGTGAAGTTTCCCGCGTAGCGCGTCCGCTTCCGCAGTCAGCTCCCCCGCCTCCCGCTCCCGTCCGACCAACCGGCACAGCCCCGCCGTCTCGTCGAGCGCCACGATATACTGTGCCGAAATAATACACGTCGGCCCCGTCGCGGAGCCCGGCACCACGCCGCGCGGCCACCAGGGACACCAGTCCGTGATATTCCAATACGGCAATTTTTCCGGCAACCCATCGACGTCACCGTGCCGGCGAAACCAATCGAGCACCGCCCGAAACCCCGGCAACAAATCCCGCAATACCGCGACATCCCCCGAGCAGGCCACGTAGTCGCGCGCACACGTGATCCAATGCAACGACCACGAGGGGATGACCTGCACCAGCCGCGACGGAAACCGGCTCTGCGTGAGCCCATCCGACAACCGCGACCAGTCGAAGTGATACAGCGCCTGCTTCGTGAGCCGATAGTCGCCCGTCGTGAGCATCGCGATCTTCGACGTGATCATCGTGTCGCCCGCATACTGCATCTGCTCGTAATAGGGACAGTCCTCAAACGTCTCGTG
>CAMATV010000181.1 GCA_945861235.1 Opitutus sp. GAS368 | reverse complement strand
CGCACCCAATCGACGGTATGGCGGAACCGGCTGACGACGTTTTTTCCGTTGGTGGTGGCGGCGTCGACCGCTTGGGCGGCGGGGGTCAGGAGGGTGCCGGCGATGGGTGCATCGGCGGCGGCGTCGAAGACCACGGGCACGGCGGAAAGGCTGCCCGGCATGGTGTCGGCGAGGGCGGTGATGCCCGCCGGCAGGCCGTCGAACGTTACCGCGAGGTCGCCATTAAAGGTGTCGCGATTGATGTTGAGCAACACGGCGAAGCGGTTGCCGCGCGGGACGACGATCGATTTGCGCGTCTCGTTGTCGTAGCGGGCCGTGTCTGGAATGGAGAGCGTCAGCGTGGGCGCGACCTCGGCGATCTCGACGCGATAGGTGAAGCGCGGACCGCCACGGGCGAGTTGGTCGGCGACCTTGACGGTGTAATCGCCGTCTTCGGGGATTTTCACGCGCACCGCGCTGTCGGGATTGCCGGCGGCATCGTCGTTGTTGCCGAGTGATTTTCCTTTGGCGTCGAACACGGTGAGCACGGAGTCGAGGGGCGAACCGAGGCGGCGCGCGTAGACTTGGAAATCGAGGCTTTGGTCCTTCTTCGCGGTGAAACGGAAGAACGCGGCGTCACCCTTGGTTGTGAGCACGCCGTTGAAGGCGAGGGGCGCGGTCGAGTTGAGGGCGGTGGCTTTACCGAGCGTATTTCCCGGGGTGATACTCGGGGCGTTGGCGAGTGGGGAAATGCGCAGCCAATTCGGCGAAGGCGCGAGACCGTGGTGGTCCGCGACCAGTCCGAATCGGGCGGAGCGGCTTTTTTCGGTGGGGAGCGTGATGGGCTGCGTGAAATCACCGGTGGGATCACCGAGAAATTTCGCCTCCAGCGTTTCGCCGGGTTGCCCGCCGAGCGGAAAAACGGCGGCCGGTCGGGGGAAGGTTCCTAGGTGCAGCCGATAAAAATGCCCGGTGCCGGCATAAGTCATGTCACGCACCTGGATCAGATATTTCCCGTCAGCGGGCGCGAGGAGCGACACAAAGCCGTCGTGGCCGAGCAGGGGGGTGTCGTCCGACGCGGCGAGCACCCGACCGTCGGCCGATAGCACGGTCACGGTCGGATCAAACAGCGTGCGGCCGAGGCGCGCGCCTTCGATTTCGACGGACAGGCGTTGGTCTTTTTTTACTTCGACGGAGAAGACGTCCACGTCCTCGCTGCCGATCGTGCCCTGGACGGTGGAGTTCAGCGCGATGGGCTGGGCTTTGGCGGCTTCGTTATTGGGCTCCTTTTCTTCCACGGAGGGAAACGGGCCGACGTAAAAGAGGCGGAGCGCGGAAATTCCGCTCGCGGTGCGGATGCGCAGGACGTGCTCGCCGAGGCGGCAGTCGGCGGCAATGAGGAAGACCACCTTCACTTCCTTCTCCTGAGCGTCGCTGATTTTTTCGAGGGTGATGCCTGGCGTGTAAAAGAAAACTTCCTGGGCGTCGGCGAGACGGTCGCCGCGCAGGGTGACTTCGACGGACGTGCCGCGTTGCCCACCGGCGGGCGCGATGGCGGTGAAGTTGGGCGCGACGGCGAGGGCGGAGGACGCGCCAAAGAAGGCGGCGAGACACGCCACGGCGGTCGCCAATGGACGGGAGAAGTTTCCTGCGCGCGAGGCAACCATGGCTCAGGCCAGCAGTTCTTTGACGACGTGACCGTCTTTGACGATCGCTTGCGGACGGCCGCCGGGGGTCATCAGCGTTTTGGCGGGGTCGATGCCAATCTGGTTGAAAATCGTCGCCGCGTAATCCTCGACGTTGAGCGGGTCGTTGTCGGGCTCGCCACCGGTGGCGTCGGAGGAACCGTGGACGTAGCCGCGCTTCATGCCGCCGCCGGCGAGGGCGATGCTGAACACTTTTGGCCAGTGGTCGCGGCCGCCGGTGGCGTTGATCTTGGGCGTGCGACCAAACTCGGTGTTGACCACGACGAGTGTGGAATCGAGCAGCCCGCGTTCGTCGAGATCACGGATGAGCGTCGCGTAGGCTTTGTCGAAATTGGGCATCTGGAGTCCGTTGGCGCGCTTGATATTGTCGTGGTGATCCCAGCCGCCGTAGGTAAGGGAGACGAAACGGACACCGGCTTCGACGAGGCGGCGCGCGAGAAGCATGCGCTGGCCGGCGGCGTTGCGACCGTAGTCATCGCGGGTTTTCTTTGGCTCGGCCTTGATGTCGAACGCGGCGCGGGCCTTGTCAGAGCTGATCATCGCGTAGGCGCGTTGGTAAAACGAATCCATGCCGTCGAGGGCGTCGGATTTTTCGAGGGCGCTGAAATGCGCGTCGACGACGGAGCGCATTTCGCGACGCTCGGCGAAACGCGCCGCGTCGATCCCGCTGGGCAACGTGAGGTCGCGCACGGCGTAGTTGTCGGTCGCCGGATCGCTGCCGAGGGCAAAGGCGCCGAACGCGGCGCCGAGGTAGCCCGTGCCAGCGAAGGGCGTGGTTTGATTGGGGATGAGAATGTAGGGCGGGAGGTCGGCGCGCGGGCCGAGTTCGTGGGAGACGACGCTGCCCATGCTGGGATATTGGATCGCGGGGCTGGGCCGGTAGCCGGTGAACATCGTGTGCGTGCCGCGTTCGTGGGCCGCCTCGCCGTGCGTCATCGAGCGGATGACGGTAATCTTGTCGGCGATCTTGGCCGTTTCCTTCAGGTTTTCCGAGAAATAGAGACCGTCGACGTTGGTCTTAATGGCCTCCATGGGGCCGCGGTATTCGACCGGGGCCGTTATCTTCGGGTCGAACGACTCCTGATGGGACATGCCGCCGGGGAGGTAAATATTGATGACCGACTTCGCTCGGCCGAGACCGGGTGCGGCGAGCGGCGTGACGCCGGCCGCGTGGGCCTGCGAGCGAAACAGATCGCTCATGGTCATCCCGACGGTGCCGAGCAAGCCGACGTAGAGGAATTCGCGGCGACTCGGCTGCCGGAGGTGAGGGGCGACGGGTGGTTGCATGCGATGGGCGAGGGGGGAAGGGACAGGCGAACGAGGCGAGGCGAATTCGGAGCGACCGGCTGGCGGGGCGAAGACGAAGGATTAAGGGCGAGGTTTCAGGGGGACGACAAGCTGATTGATCGTTCCGAAGTAAACATGGGTGGGAGCCGAATTTCAGGTTCCTCGCTGTGTTCAGTGGGAAGCTGCCGGTGACCGAGAGCCTCCGGGAAAAAAATTGAAAGCCCAGGCAAGGCCTGGGGAAATGTTCGCCGGAGAATCCTAGTCACGAAGGGGGCTGCGGAATGGGGGCCGAGGAATGAAACCGACCACTCGAACTGAAGATAGGCTCCCAGCCACGGGCCGGGCCGCCGGTGGGACGTTCCGGGAAAGTCCCGAAATCAACGGACGTTGGTATCAGATCAGACCTAACTTCATTTTTCCTTCTTCGCTGATCATCGATTGATTCCAGGCTGGCTCCCAGGTGATGCGGACGTCGGCGTCGGAGACGCCGGCGACGAGGAGAATTTTCGATTTCGCATCTTCAGCGATCGCTGGGCCCATGCCGCAGCCGGGGGCAGTCAGCGTCATCGCGACGTTGACGCGGTGGCCGGGCTCAGGGTCGGTGATGGCCTCGATGTCCATCGTGTAAACGAGGCCTAGGTCGACGATGTTGACGGGGATTTCGGGATCGAAGACATGGCGGAGTTGGGCCCAGACGGCTTCAGGGTCGGGGGCGGCCCCGGGTGCAGCGGAGGCTTTGGCGGCCGGCGTGGAGGCGACCTGCTCGCCCAGGGCGTCGGCATCGGCGCCGTTAATTCGGAAGAGACCAAAGTCGGTTTGCACGGTGTAGGCGCCGCCGAGCGTTTGGTGAATCATCACCGTCGTGCCCGCGTGGAGCGTGGCCTTGTCGCCAGAGGGAATCTGGGTGGCGATGACTTCGCGGGAGAGGATGCGGTCACGGTTGGTCATGGAGAGGGAGAGGAGGAGGACGGAGAGTGGCCCACGGAGCACACGGAACACACGGAAGAAAAACGGACGGAGGAAGCGGAAATGCGGAGGAGTTTCCGTGCGTGCGGCGGGTGTCGTGGGCGAAAAATTATTTCTTAAACTTCGTCTGGATGAGGGTGCGCAGGGCTTCGTGGAGATTGTCGTCGGCGAGGCGGTTGAGGACCTCTTCGAAGAAACCGAAGGTGAGGAGTTGGTCAGCCTGCTCTTTGGCGATGCCGCGGGACTGAAGATAAAATTCCTGCTCCGGGTCGATGCGCGAGGATGTTGCGCCGTGGGTGCAGCGGACGTCGTTGGCCTGGATTTCGAGGCCGGGGAGCGAACAGGCTTCAGCGTCGTCGCTGAGCATGAGGTTGCGATTGCTCTGGTAGGCGTCGGTCTTTTGCGCGTCGGAATCGACGACAATGAGGCCCGAGAAGATGGTCTTGGCGGTGCCGCGGAGGGCGTTCTTGTAGAGGAGGTCGCTCTTGGTGTTGGGCGCTTGGTGGATCTGGAGGGTGCGCTGGTCGAACTCTTGTCCGGCCTCGGCCACGGTGAGCGCGAGCATCTCGGAGAACGCGCCGGGGGCGGCGAGTTGCGAGAGGGATTCGTGGCGGGCTTGGCGGGCTCCGAGGTGGAGATTGAGGGACTGTACCCGGGCGTCGCGGCGGACGATCGTGGAGTTGGCTTGGAAGGAGAGGGCGCGGTGGCTCCAGTCCTGTTTGCCGATGTAGCTGATCTGCGCGCCGTGGCCGGCGTAGAGATCGTTGGCGCCGGCGGCGAACTGGGCCTCGGTGTCGTTGCCGGAACCGAAATACTCGACGATGGAGACGCGGGCGTTTTCACCGGCGACGACGAGGGTGTGCGGGAAAACAGCGGCGGTGGCGCCGAGGGCGTAGGAGAACACGCCGATGGGCAGATCGAGGTGGACGTCACGGGGCACGAAGATGAAGGCACCGTCGGCGAGGAAGGCTTCGTGGAGCGCGGCGAACTTCGGCGAGCCGAGTTTGGGCGGCTGGGTGAGGAGATGCTCGCGGACGATCGCCTCGTGTTTTACCAGGGCGCTTTGGAGTGTATCCACGATGACGCCACGGGCGGCGCGTTCCGCCGAGAGGAGTTCGCGGGAGAAGAGACGGCCGTTGGCAAAGACGAGTTTGGCGGCCTGGGGAACACCGATGGGCGAGTGGGGGATGGAAGCGCGCGCCAGCTCGGTGTCGACGGTTGGCAGGGTGAAGCCGTCGAGGGTGAGCGTGCCGATGTTGCTGAAGCGCCACATTTCGTCGGTGCGGGCCGGCATGGGGAGCGCAGCGAAGCGGGCGTAAGCGGCGCGTTTTCGATCGAGCCACCAGGCGGGAAGCGACGGCGGGAGGCTGGCGAGGTGCGCGGCGAAGGCTTCAGGCGTGAAGGAGCCGACGAGGGCGGTGGGAGCGGTGAGCGTGGTGGCGGACATGGCGGACTGAGCGGAATGACTAATGACTAATGACTAATGACTAATGACTGATGACTGATGACTGATGACTAATGACTAATGACTAATGACTAATGACTGATGACTAGTGACTAGTGAACGAATCGAGGTGCGGTGGGCGTTAAGTGGTGGCGAGGGACCTCAGTCATTAGACATGGGTCATTCGTCGGCGTTAGCCGACGCTGCCTTCCATTTCGAGGTCGATGAGGCGTTTGAGTTCGACGCTGTATTCCATCGGAAATTGGCGGGCGAGGTCGTTAATGAATCCGTTGACGGCGAGGCTCATCGCCTGACCTTCGGTGAGACCGCGCTGCTGCATGTAGAAGATCATGTCTTCCGAAACTTTGGAGACGGAGGCTTCATGCTGCGTGGAATTTTTGTCACCGCGGACGGTGATGGCGGGATAGGTGTCGGTGCGGCTGTTGGTGTTGATCAGCAGCGCGTCGCACTCGGTGTTATTTTTGCAACCCTTGAGGTGCTTGGGAATATGCACGACGCCGCGGTAGGTGCTGCGGCCTTGGCCGACAGAGATGGATTTCGCGATGATGTTGGACGTCGTGTAGTTGGCGGCGTGGATCATTTTCGCGCCGGTGTCTTGGTGTTGGCCATCGTTGGCGAGGGCGATGGAGATGACTTCGCCGCGGGCGCGTTCGCCCTTCAGGACGACGCCGGGATACTTCATGGTGAGACGGCTACCGATGTTGCAATCGATCCACTTGATCTCGGCGTCCTCGTGCGCGATGCCGCGCTTGGTGACGAGATTGAAGACGTTGTTCGACCAATTTTGGACGGTGATGTATTGGATTTTGGCACCCTTGAGTGCGACGAGTTCGACGACGGCGCTGTGGAGGGTGGACGTGGAGAATTTCGGGGCGGTGCAGCCCTCCATGTAGGTGACCTCGGCTCCCTCGTCGCAGATAATGAGGGTGCGTTCGAACTGGCCAAAGTTTTCGGCGTTGATGCGAAAGTAGGCTTGGAGGGGCTGGGCGACCTTGACGCCCTTGGGGACGTAGATGAACGAGCCGCCGGAGAACACGGCGCTGTTGAGCGCGGAGAATTTGTTGTCACCGGTGGGGATGACTTTGCCGAAGAATTTCTTGAAGAGCTCGGGATGCTCGCGGAGGCCCTCGGTGGAATTGACGAAGATGACACCTTGTTTGGCGACGATCTCCTTGATGTTTGAGTAGGCGGCCTCGGAGTCGAACTGCGCTTCGACCCCGGCGAGAAATTTGCGCTCCTGCTCGGGAATGCCGAGGCGCTCGAAGGTTTTCTTGATGTCGTCGGGCACCTCATCCCACGTGCGTTTGGGCTTCTGGCCCTGCGAAAGGTAGTAACGGATTTTTTGAAAATCGATATTCTCGAGATCCTTCGTGGCCCAGTGGGTGGGCATGGGCATCGCGAAAAATTTCTTCAATGCGGCGAGGCG
>CAMATV010000180.1 GCA_945861235.1 Opitutus sp. GAS368 | reverse complement strand
CGGTGGGCGCGGCGGGCCGATCTGTTTCATCCCTTCGTCGCTCAAGGACGAGCACGCGAAGGATCAATTCGCCAATCTCGCCCGGCTCATCTGCGGGGCGCACGCAGCGACAGCGGCGGTGATGATTATGGAGGCGTGGATGATCATGGAGGCGTGGATGATCATGGAGGCGTGGATGAAAACGGCATCGCCCGACGACACGCTCGATCTCACCGTGCCGCTGTCGTAATCGCTCCACCGGCGGGAAGTCGTCGCGCTCACCGGTGAATCGCGCACCAGTTGCCGGCAGAAATTTTTGCCGATCATCCGCACGGGCGCGGGCGGGGTTTTTGGCTTCGGGGATTTCGCCACGCCGCCGGAGACAACGTTCAGCGGACGCTTCGCCCAAATCCTGCCTGATACCAACGTCCTTTGGTTTCTAGACTGTAGGCCGGGTTGCCCGCTGTAGGCCGGGCCGGTGGCCGGGTTGCCCGCCCAACGGGCGGGCCTACAATGGCAAAGTCTGAAACATACGGGCCGTTGGTATGACTCCGCGTCCCCGCGCGCTCTCCGCGTTTCAACGACCGATGTTAGACGCAGGGACTTCATCGCCATGGACACGCCACGCTGCATCGTTTCGCCGCCTTGACTCCCCGCCGTTGGTCCGGAGAAGTCGTGCATGCCCTCTTCCCGCGCATTCACGTTCATTCACGCTCAGAGTCGCTTCGCGGCCAGCCTGGTCCTGGCAGCAGGTCTCCTCCTCACCGCCGGTTGCGGAAAATCCGAGAAAAGTGTCGCCGCGCCCACGCCAGCCGCGCCTCCTGCGGGGCCGTCGTTTGCCGTGCTCGAAACCGACAAGGGCGTCGTCGAATTCGAACTGCTCGTCTCCGATGCACCGAAGACCACGGAAAATTTCCGCCTGTTGGCCGAGCGCGGTTACTACAACGGGCTGACCTTTCACCGCATCGTCAAAGGCTTCATGATTCAGGGCGGCGATCCGCAAGGCGACGGGCGCGGCGGCGAGAGCGCGTGGGGTGGGAAATTTGCCGATGAGATCGTGAAAGATTCGCCGCTCTATCAGAATGGCCTCGGTTACAAACGCGGCCTCGTCGCAATGGCCAACGCGGGGCCAAACACTCAAGGCAGCCAGTTTTTCATTCTACACAAAGACTTCCCGCTCCCAGCGAGCTACACCATTTTCGGCCGCGTCACCAAGGGTATCGAGGTCGTGGATGCGCTCGCCGAGGTGCCGACGACGCGCGGAATGGACGGCGGCATGAGCAAGCCGACCACGCCGCCGGTGATGAAGAAGGTCACGATCCGCCAGTAACGGGTGGCGGCGCGGCAGACCGTTTTCGAAGGTCACGATTTTCGCGGCACTCCGGTGGGTCCTGTCTGATAGAAAGGCGAGCGTCGGGCGGACGCCGCCGCGCTCGATCTCGAGGGCCACTCGCCGGTCGGCATGAGATCGTCTGCGCGCTCGATCCGTGCGGGTGAGGTTTTCTCCAAACTCACGACGATCGCCAGCACGAGCCCCGCGCCGCACCGGCGTGATCACGCCCCGCCCCACCGCCAGTTTCGCGTTGAGCCACGCCGGCGTTCGGCACTTTCTCACCCGCAGCGCCGCATGAAGAAAACAACAAAACGCACGTACTCGGTTTATTTCGGCGGCGAACTTTTTTCGCTGAAGCATCTCATCGGCAACGCTTGGCTCGCCGAGGCCATCTACGAAAAATCCCACGGCAAATACCGCTGCCTGCTCCCGCAAGATCTCCTCCCCCGCGGTCGCAGCGGGCGCACCATCCGCGACCAAGACCTCCGCGCCCTCATCGGCTGCGACCTCGGCCTGTTTAACTACGACGGCACCGAACTCGACAGCGGCACCGTCGTCGAATTCATGATCGCGAAATTCGCCGATATTCCGTCCGTGCTCCTGCGTACCGACCTGCGCAGCAACGGCGATTTCAGCGATGAACCGTGGAACCTCATGACGAGTTATTTTCCCCGCACGACCAACGTCATCGTCCCCAGCCTGCTCGCCTATTCGGCGGCGATGAAGCGACGTCGCCGTCAGCCCGATGCGGTCGCTCGGCTCGCCGGCCAGCACAGCTCCGTCGACGCCCAACACGTCTGCGAACAGGTCGCCGCCCAATGCGTGCGCGCCCTCGACCGGGTGCTCACGATGGAGCCGGTGATGCCCAAACACCTCCGCGAAGAAGCCTACCACTGGCTTTCAATTTTGCCGGGACTGCGCGGCAAAGAAAAAGCCCTCCGCAAGGAATTCGAACAACACCTCGAAGGAAAAGTAGAACGCGACTTGTTGTAACCCCTATCGCCCAGACGCCATCGTCCAGACCCCAGCCCCAATGCCCCTGCATATCCTCTCTCATCCGCTCGCCGCGCACATCATCACCCACCTGCGCGATCAGACCACGAAGCCCGCGACGTTTCGCACGCTCGCCTACCAGATCAGCCTCTTGCTCGCGATCGAAGCCACGCGCGCGATCGCGACCGAGGAGAAGCAAATCGCCACCCCGCTCGAAACGATCACGTCCCGCGTCCTCCACCCGCAGCCGCTCGTCGTCGTCCCGATTCTCCGCGCCGGTCTCGGTATGTTGCAGCCCTTCACCGATCTCTTCCCCGACGTGAGCGTCGGCTACATCGGCCTCGAGCGCGACCATGAGACCGCCCAAGCCCGCAGCTACTACTGCAAACTTCCGCCCCTCGCCGGCCGCCACGTCTTCGCCGTCGATCCCATGCTCGCCACCGGAGGCAGCGCCGTGCAGGCCCTCACCGTCTTGAAACAAAACGGCGCCATCCATCCCGCCCTCATCTGCATCGTGAGCAGCCCCGCAGGCGTCGCCGAAGTGGAACGTCAACACCCCGGCACCGTGATCCACACGGCCGCCCACGATCGCGCCCTCAACGCGAAAAAATACATCCTCCCCGGCCTCGGAGATTTCGGCGACCGCCTCTACGGCACGTGAACCGGCGTCAAAAAAGGTAAGGACGGCGCTCTCCGCAGCCGTCCGCGTTTGCATCGCTCATAGCACCCTCTCCACCGTCCTCACCCTCAACCTCAAATTACCCATGCGCATTATCCCGCCCTTCGTCTCCGCACCGCTGCTCACGCTGCTCACACTCTGCGCCGCGCCGCTCGCCCCCGCCGCGGAGACCCAATCCGTCGCGTCGTTCGAAAAAATCATTACCAAGAAGGTCGGCTACCACTACCTGCTTTCTCTCCCCACCGGCTACGATGCGGCCGCCAACAAGACTTGGCCCGTGATTCTATTTCTCCACGGCGCCGGCGAGCGCGGCACCGATCTATGGAAAGTCGCCGTCCACGGCCCGCCCAAGCTCATCCGCGGCCCCGTCCCGCCCACCACGCCCACGCCGGGCACCAAGGCCCCGCGCGCATCCGCGCCTGAAACCGCCGAGGCCCGCGACCGACGCGAACAATCCGCCGCCTTCCTGAAAGCCAACTTCATCGTGGTCTCACCGCAATGCCCCGCCGGCACCTGGTGGGATGACGACGGCGTGCTCGCGCTCCTCGACGAAATCACGGCAAAGCACCGGACTGACCCCACCCGCCACTACCTCTCCGGCCTCAGCATGGGCGGCTTCGGCACGTGGAGTGTCGCGATGAAATTCCCCGAACGCTTCGCCGCCATCGTGCCGATCTGCGGCGGCGGCAATCCCACCGATGTGCGCCGCGCCTTCCGGGAAAAGAAATCCGCCTTACTCAGCCTCGGTGTCTGGGCCTTCCACGGAGCCAAAGACCCCACCGTCGCCCTCGCAGAATCCGAGACGATGGTTGCCGCCCTCAAAAGTTCCGGCGTTACCGATCTCCAACTCACGGTTTATCCCGAGGCCACGCACGACTCGTGGACGGAGACCTACCACAACCCCGCACTCTACACGTGGCTGCTCAAGCACCAACGCGCCGTAACTCCCCAGTAAACCACGGGGCTGAAAGCCAAAAAAACGGGCCATTGATTTTAATGGGTTAGATGGGGGGCGCCCAGCGTCACTAGATACGCACGGAGGCGTGCATGGCTCATCCAGACCAGCCCGCCCCGGAATGGCTCAGAGTAATCGCACGGGGGAGTGTGTGCCTTGATTCCACTGGCCGCTGAGCCGAAATCCGCCGCGTGGAAGATCGCGCTGGCTGCATGGCTCAAACGCCGGTGCAGTGCTCCCAATCGCCGGACTGCGGAGCAACTGCACAGGGGCGCACCGGCTGCAGTCAGCCCCTACGTGGGCGATGTAAAACGCGGCGACAAAGCGGCCGCAGCGGGAAAACTTCACGAGCGTACTCCAGAGGTTAAGGGCTGATCCGCTGGTGTGACGTCTTTGCCCCGACGGCCTTAAGTGTCACCGCTCTCGCCGGATCGAACCAGCAAGTGCAAATTGCAAAGTTTGACCCCTTTGTCTTGTTCCGCATGCGGACGGGTTTCGGGTGCTCACCCCAATTTCGAGGTAAGTCTTGTAGCCCTTCGTCCGGATGATCCGGTTGATCACTTGCGTTCGGGTCATTGGAAGCTGAGCGGCGCGGAGCGCCGGGGGATTTGGATGCTTGGATGAAGAGTGCTGTCGGCGGTCACGACTTCCATTTCTTGAAATAAACCCGCCGCTCTTTGCTCCACTGTGCACTGCCGAATGCGCCGCCGCTGGCGTGCGTGATCGCGATCGGCCACGTGCCGAGCCGCAGGCCGCGGCGTTTCGCCTCGCGGCAGAAATCCATGTCGTAGAAATGAAACCTCAGCCGCTCGTTAAAGCGCAACGTGTGCTTGGCGAGGACGGAGGCCTTCACGGCGAGAAATACTCCGTCGAGCAATTCGCAGCGCGCCGGCGTCGGCCCGAAATGGGAAATCGCTCCACCGGCGTTCGCCCCGTGGGCCACCGCCCCGCTCAGATGCTTCGGCTCGTCCCAAGTGAATTTCTCATCGACGAAGGCCCACGCCGGCTGGTGCGGCAGGATTCTCCGATTGCCCGCCACGCCCACGACGTCGAAGTGCTTCAACGCCTCGACCAATCGGTCGGCCAGAAAGCAGTCGTCCAACCAGACATCGTCGTGGGTGAAGACGATGATCGCCTCGCGCCCAGCGGCGGCGATCTGGCGGTTGAAGATCGCGGGCAACCCGTCCTTCTTCGCGCCGGTGTTACCAAAGCAAATCCGTCCGGCAATGCGCTTGTCGGCGGCGAGCCGCCGCAGGGAAATCCCTAGAGGAGCAGCCGCGTAGAATTGGTGCTCCGACTTGGGGGAAGCGGCGACGATTTCGATCATTGCTGGCGAGCGGGCTTCTGCTGCCCGCGTTTGGAAGGTTGCGCCACCGTTTCCCGGAAAAACTTCACCATCTGCGGCAGCGTCTTCGCGAGACTGTATTTTTTGTCGATGAGTCGGGTGCCGGCCCGGCCGAGGGGCCGGAACTCCGCCGGGGCGTCCAGCACCCGCAGCGCCTGCCGGGTGAATTCGTCGACGTCGAAAAATCCCGCGAGCAGGCCGTTGTGCCCGTGCCGGATGACCTCGCGGACCGGCGCCGTGTCGGAGGCGAGCACCGTGCAGCCCACGGCGAGCGCGTTCATGAGCGACCAGCTCAGCACAAAGGGCACGGTCAGGTAGAAATGGAGATCGCTCAGGCTGAAAAGCTCCACGAGCTGCGATTCGAGAATCGGCCCGGTGAAAATGAAGCGCTTCAGGTCATACTTGTCCTGCGCGAGCACGTGCTTGAGGAAGGACTTCGCTTTGCAGCGGCGCAGGTCGTCGCCGTAGCAGACGCGATCCGAGCCCACGACCACGAAGATCACATCCTTGCGCTCTGCGCAGATGCGTTTCGCCACCCGCATGAAAATGTCGAAGCCGCGCATCGACTCGAAGCCGCGTGAGACGTAGGTCACGATCCGCGTGCCGGCGGGAATCTCCCGGTCGCCGATGAAGCGCGGCACCTTGCGGCGATACCAGAATTCGCGGTCGATGCCGTCGAAGATCGTCCGAATCTTGGATTGGTATTCCTGTGGGAAAAGACTCCGCTGCCACTCGGTCGGGCTGTAGCCCGCCGTGCAGGTCTGGAGATCGCAAAGGATCATCGCATTGCGGGCCCGCACCCGCAGCACATCGCGTTGCAGGACCGGCTGGTCGGGACGAAAATCCAAATCGGAATCGCGGCTGCGGTAGTAATACTCGAAATAATTGATGATCGGACAGCCGTAAAGATCGGCCAGAAACAGCGTCGAGCCGAAACCGCTGTGGCCGACGATCAGGTCGGGCTTGATCTCCGGGTGGGCCTTGAGCGCCGTGTAAACGGCGTGCGCGTGCCACGTGCAGTTTTCAAACGTCCGGCTGCAGGGGTGGCTGCGCTTCGTCGCCCGGCCTTTGACTTTGTATTGAATCAGCCGGACGCCATCGACCTTCCCCGCCGGTCGCTCCGACACGAAGGTGCAACGAAACCCGTGGCGCTTTACCAAGCGGCTGGCGAGATGGCCGAATTGGGCCGGGAAGTTTTGGTGAACGAAGAGGACGTGCATGATGCCCGGCGGCAGGCTATCTACCTAGCTTGAATTGTTGCCGACCCGGTGACGGTCACTCTCCCGGAGGGCGTGAGGATTCTTGGGCCTTTGTTTGGGATGCACGGTGCGCCGCCCTTGGGATTCTTCGTGGTCTTGAGGTCACGCAGAGCGACGTTCTGTTTTTTGCTGCTGGCGGGTTGTTTCGTTTTCATGGGGACTCTGAGTTTTTGTTTTTGTGGTTATGACTTGCTGACGGGTTTGGTGCGGACACCAAAAGTGACGCGACGTCCGCCGAGGACTTTCTCGTTTGGAATGAGGTCATCCAAGCGGATCGCTGGTTTCGACCGAGGCGGCTTCGGCTTGGCCGCGACCGCCGGCTGGTTGGGC
>CAMATV010000179.1 GCA_945861235.1 Opitutus sp. GAS368 | reverse complement strand
ACACTCATGACCATGCCGATGGCGGTGAGGAGAAAGCCGACGATGGCGGGAAGTTTACGGGAAAGGGCGTGGCGGCCGGTGGCGTAGATCCGGTCGACGAGCCAGCCGGAGATTACGTTGCCGAGTGCACCGCAGAGGAGCGGTATCATGCTGTAGAGGCCGGCGTCGGCGGAGTTGAGTTCGTAAGTTTTTTTGACGTGCGGGTAAAGCCACGTGAGGCAGAAAAACGTCGTGAAGTTGGCGAAGAGATACTGGGTCATCATCAGCCACAGGCCGGTGGAGCGAAGCATGTGGCCGATGGGCATCTTGCCGGGCGGAGTCGTATCGGCGCCGGACTGACGGTGGGCGATGATGTAGGCGAGTTCCTCTTTGGAGAGGGACGGGTGATCGGTGGGATCGTCGCGAAACCAGAGCCACCACGCGACGGACCAAAAGCAACCGACGACCATGAGGACGACGAAGGTTTGTTTCCAACCGAAGGAGTCGATGGCGGTGGCGAGGATGGGGAGCGCGAACGCGGCACCGAGGCGGGAGCCGGAGAAGTTGATGCCTTTGACGAGACCGCGTTCGCGCGTCGGTATCCAAGAATATACAGCGCGGGCCATGCCGGGAAACGCGCCGGCTTCACCGGCCCCGAAGAGAAAGCGGATGATGAGGAGCGACCAGTAGTTCCACGCGAGGGCGGTGAGGCCGGTGAAGAGCGACCAAAGGGTGACGATGCCGGCGAGGATTTTGCGACCGCCGATCTTGTCGGCGAGCATGCCGGACGGCGTTTGGAAAAGCGCGTAGCCAATCGCGAACGAGGACATGACCCAGCCGAACTGGGTGTCGGTGAGGCTGAGCTCTTTGGTGATCGGACCCTTGGCGGTGGAGATGCAGACGCGGTCGACGTAGAGGAGGACGGAGAGGAGAAACGTGCCGGTGACGACGAGGGCGCGACGGGGGATCATAGGCGGGGGGCTGCTGGGAGACTAGCGGAACGGCGGCTTTCCAGCCGCCGAATTGGCAGCGGATAGGGAGGGAGCATCAGCGGCTGGAAAGCCGCCGTACCGTTCGGAGTTCAGGAAGTCGTTCACGAAGGGGGCTTCGAAGAGCGTGAACTGGTGCGGTGAGCGGCGCGCGCTCTCAGGGTTGCGGCGGATGTAGCGGGCGCAGCGCCAGAAGTGCGTAGAGTCGCGAATCAATCGGTCGAAGTAGTCGCGCATCCAAAAACCGCCGGCCTTGCCAAGCATGCGGTTGGTTGCGTGGGCGGTGAAGCCTTTCCAACTTTGCAACGGTGCTTCCAGAGTGTGCGGCGCGAGCAGCGAAAACAGGAGGTGGACGTGGTTTGGCATCACGACCCAAGCGTGCTGCCAATGACGCGCTCCGTCGAAGGGGGCGAAACTGGCGGCAGTTATCGCGCGTGTCGCCGGATCGCGGAGCGCACAGTTGCCCGCGCCCAGATCAAGCCACGCTTCGATGCGAGCGGTGAATTGGTCGTGGTAGTCGTGCTCCTGTTCGGCGGTATGAGGTGGAGGGGTGGACGCCAACCAAGCGGCGCGCTCCGAACGCCAGCGGGTTAGCTTCTCGGCTGGGGTTGAATCGGCGAGTCGGAAGGTGACAAAGAAGGTAGCGCTGGACTGGTCCCAATGAGGTAGCCGATTCTTCCCGTGGGCGAGAGACGCGCGCGGATCGAAGAAGTGCAGGTCGTCGGTGGATTTGGGGCGAGGCATTGCTGGAGGGGCGGCTTTCTAGCCGCCCGCGATTTCACGCGAAGAGGTCGGCGGCTGGAAAGCCGCCGCTCCGTTGGGCGATGTCGCCTTCGACGGCGAAGGCGCGCACCGGACAGCCGTCGCCGCCGGCGAGTTTGAGCGGAAGCGCGGCGAAGAAGACGCGGGGTTGGGTGAGTTGGTCCAAGTAGGCGAGGCCTTCGACGATCGTGACGCCGCCACCGAGGAGGATTTTGTGGATACGCGTGACTTCGGGGAGGTTATTGACATCGGCGATGGAGGGCGGCTCGACGCCGAGAATTTTCACGCGGTGCGCGACGCACCAGTGCGCCAATTCTTCGGAGATGCGGGGAAGGCCGTCGCGGTAGAGGGCGGAATCGGCGACGTATTTGTGCCAGTCGGTGCGGAGGAGAATGCTCTCGCCGTCGATGAAGGAGGTGGCGACGGAGCCGAGGTGGGCGATGGTCAGGAGCGTGCGTGGCGCGAGGGGCGTGAGATTAACGACGCACGCGGGGCCAAGGCAGGAGGTGAGGGGTTTGGTGTCGATGGTCTCGGGGCCGGCTGCGAAATGCAGCTGGGCATCCATGTGGGTGGCGGCGTGCGAGTAGAGGTGCCACGTCGCGGCGTTCCAGCCGTCGCGAGCAACGGTGAATTTGGGCTCCATCGCGACGCCGCGTTGGCCGGGGGTGAGCGGCAGGGTGAGGTCGATGAGGCGAGTGGGCAGGGCGGGCATGGGAGGGGCCTGAGCGTGGGAGTGGCTTGGGGAAAGGGATTGGGCGGCGGCAGGAGTGCCGCCGATCCGTTGGGCGTGGGGTGTGGCGTGGCGGCGACTGGAGTGCCGCCGATCCGTTGACATCAGGGTTTGGGGAGCACGGTCTGCGTCGGGTCGCGGGGGAGCGCGGGGAGGTCCATCGGCTGCGCGTAGCGGGCGAGGTCGGTGGTGAGGATGCGGATGTTTTTCCAGCGGATGAGATTTTTCTCCTGCTCGGCATTACCAGTGGCGGGAAAGGAATGGATTTTGAAGGCGATCGGGCCGCGGGTGTATTTGTCGTCGAGCAGGTGCGCGGTCGGGATGCCGTTGACCCAAATTTTAATGACGCGGCCAAGGGCTTCGATGCGGAAGCGGGCCCATTCGTTAAACTTGTAGGCGGTGCGGCCGCGGTCGTTGGCGGCAAGGGTTTGGAGCCAGAGCCAGTTTTTACCGTAGTCGTCGAAGATGCCGCCGGTCCATTGGCGAGTGGTCGAAGGGTCCACTTTCATCTGGTAGCCGTGGAGCCGCACGCTCGCGGTGGTGGGTGTGTCGATACAGCGGATGAGAACACCGGTGTTGAAGCCGCCGGTCTGGTAGCAGTCGACCTCGAGGATGAAGTCGCCGAATTTTTCATCGGTGCAGAAAAACGTGTGCTCGGGCGTGCCGCGGATCATGTGGCCGACGAGTTCGCCGTTTTCGACGACGGCGGACGCCTTGGTGGCGGGGCCGACGATCTTCCAGCCGGTCAGGTCGCGGCCGTTGAAGAGCGACCGCCACGGTGGTTCGGCGGAGACCGCGGTGAGCGTGGTCGCTAGGAGGAGAATGCATTGGGGGAGGCGTAGTTTCATGGTGGAATTAGGTGAGGGCCTGACAAACGAGGTCGCCCATCTGCTTGGTGGTCGTCCTGCCGCCGACGTCGGCGGTGCGGTGGGCGGGATTCTCCAGGACGCGCTCGACGGCTGACTGAATCAGGCACGCGCCGCGCACGGTCTCGGGGTGTTCCAGCCACTCAAGCATCATGGCGACGGAGAGTATGGTGGCGATCGGATTAGCGATGCCCTTACCGGCGATCGTGGGAGCGGTGCCGTGCGACGGCTGAAACAAACCGTAGGTGTCACCGAGGTCGGCCGACGGTGCCATGCCCATGCCGCCGACAATCCCGGCGCCGAGGTCGGAGAGGATGTCGCCGAACATGTTTTCGGTGACCATCACGTCGAAGCTATCGGGCCGCTGCACGAGGAAGAGCGCCATCGCATCAACGTAAACGTGCTCGGTTTTTACTTCAGGGAAATCTCGGCCGACCTCGTCGAAGATTTTTCGGAAAAACGCCATCGACGGGAGGACATTGGCCTTGTCGACGAGGGTGCAGAGCTTCCGGCGCTTCTGCGCGAGCTTGAAGGCCTCACGGCAAATCCGCTCCGCGCCGCGACGGGTGATCTTCATCGTGTCGGTCTCGAAGTCGCGACCGACCGGGCGCGGGGTGAGTCGCTCGGAGAAAAGACCTTCGCAGTTTTCGCGGATGATCACGAAATCGATGCGCCGGCCGGTGCCGTTGGCGCTGTAGCCGCGGAGGGGTGTGTGCAACTCGTGATAAAGGCGGATGGGGCGCACGCCATTGTAGAGGTCGAGTTGCTCGCGGATGTCGATCTGGGGAGTCATCTCGACGCCGTTGGGCCAGCGGACCGAGGGCAGGCCCATCGCGCCGAGGAGAATGGCGTCGGCTTCCTCCATGCGCTCCAAAGTGGCGGCGGGCAGCGGATTGCCGCTGCGGAGGTATTCGCCGGCGCCGACGGAGTGTTCGACGAGGTCAAAGCGGACGCCCGCGAGAATGGCTTCGACCGCGCGCAAAACTTTGACGCCTTCGGCTACAACTTCGGGTCCGATGCCGTCGCCGCCGAGGATGGCGATCGTGAAAGGGGTGATCATGTGCGCCGAAGGTAGCAGGACGGCGCGGAGGTTGGTAGGAGTTATTCCATATTAAATCTGAGAAAATGCGTCGCGGCAGAGACGCGGAGTGTTCACGGTAGGGGATGAAAACAGCGCATGAGGAGCGAGGGGGAGGGCGGCGAATGGAAAGTCGCCGGTGCGTTAAAGCATGAAGCCGGTGCCGAAAGTAGCCCTGTTGATTGAGACGTCGAACAGCTATGCGCGCGAGCTGTTGCACGGGGTGCGCGCGTGGGTGCGGGAGAACGGACCGTGGTCGATTCGACTGACGGAGCAAGGACGCGGGGCGGCGGTGCCGGCGTGGCTGAAGGGATGGGATGGGGATGGCGTGATCGCCCGCGTGGAGAGTGAGCGGATTGCCCGGGAGTTGCGGGCGACGGGATTGCCGGTGATCGATGTCAGCGCAGCACTGCCGCGACTAGAATTTCCGCGCGTCGCGACGGCGGCCGTCGGGGCGGCGCAGTTGGCGGCGACGCACTTGATGGAGCGCGGACTGGTGAATTTCGCGTATTGTGGTGATCGGCGGTTTCACTGGGCGCGGCAGCGCGGGGAGGCATTTGCGCGGGCCATCCGGGTAATGGGCGGAGGGAATTGTGCGAGTTTCACGCCGGTGCCAGGCGCGGTGGATGACGAGGTGGGCGAGATTGCGCGGTGGTTGAAAACGCTGCCGCGTCCGGTGGGCGTGCTGGCAAGTTTGGATTTGCGCGGGCAACAGGTGCTGGCGGCATGCCGAATTGCGGGGCTGGTAGTGCCGGACGAGGTGGCGGTGATCGGCGTGCACAATGACGAACTGCTGTGCGAATTGTGCGATCCGCCGCTGTCGAGTGTCATGCCGAATCCACAGCGCGCGGGCTATGAAGCGGCGGCGTTGCTGGCGCGGGCCATGGCGGGCGGACGAGTCCCGGTGGCCTTGCACGAGATCGCACCGCTCGGCGTGGCGGCACGGCACTCGACCGACCTAGCGGCGGTGGGTGATGCGAAGATTGCGGGCGCGGTGCGCTTCATGCGCCAGCAGGCGGCGGGAGGCGCAAACGTGGGCGATGTGTTGCGCGCGGTGCCGATGGCGCGGACGGCGCTGGAGCGGCGGTTCAAGGCCGCGCTGGGGACAACGCCGCACGCGCATCTGCGCAAGCTGCGGATCGAGCGCGTGAAGGAGTTGCTCTCGGGCACGAGCCTGCCGGTGGGCGAGATCGCGGCGGCGACGGGCTTCGAGCACGCGGAGTATTTGAGCGCGATGTTTCGGCGCGAGTGCGGGCTGAGTCCGCGCGAGTTTCGGGCGCGCCACCGGATCCGGCGCGCTTAACTCGCGACCGTGACGCCACGATCATGCTCCGCCCCAGCATCCTTGGCCGTTTCATCGGCGCGGCGCTGACCCCTGTGCAAATTGCTCCCCGGAGCGCGAAAGTCCCGCGGCTCCCTGCGTTCGGCGAGCAATAGGTGCTCGGCCCCGATTCGTAGCCGGAGGGGCGAGGCGTGAGCCGCTCAGAGAAGAGGCCCTCGCAGTTTTCGCAGATGATGACGAAGTCGATGGGGCGGCCGAGGGTGCCGCCGTAGCCTTTGAGCGGACTGTGCGACTCGTGGAAGAGCTGAATCGGTCGCACGCCGTTGAACAGATCGAGTTGTTCGCGGAGGTCGATCTGGGGTGTCATCTCGACACCGCTGGGCCAGCGCACGGAGGGGAGGCCCATCGCGCCGAGGAGAATGGCGTCGGCCTCCTTGATGCGCTCGAGGGTGGCGGGCGGGAGTGGGTCGCCACTGCGGAGAAACTCGGCGGCGCCGACGGAGTGTTCGACGAGGTTGAAGCGAATGTCGGAGAGCATGCCTTCGACCGCGCGGAGGACTTTGACGCTCTCGGCCACAACTTCGGGTCCGATGCCGTCGCCGCCGAGGATGGCGATCGTGAAAGGGGTGATCATACGACGAAGAAGATAACAGGTTGGCGTGGGATTGGGCAGAAGTTAATCCGCATTAAAGGACCCGGCTAAAAATAAAATGGCAAATCGGGTGGGCCGTGAAGTGCCATCCCGCGTCACCGATTTTAGTCATTTACCTCTGGTGAACTCCTTCATCGCTTCCTTGGTTGGCCCTCCGATCCCCGCGCAGCTTTGGGGATTTAATTCCATCCGAGTCCCGTAGCGCTGAGAGCTCGCTCTCCAAAGCAGCGGCACGCACCATCGGGCCTGAAATCGAGATTTACCGCGTGAGTTTGCTGTCTAGACTCAGCGATCGACGGCATGGCCATGGCTGAGTGGAGTGGCGAATGAACGGGGATTGTCAGGCAAGGGTGGAAAATAAAAGCTCAGTGATTTCACCGAGCGGAGGAGCGTCACGGAGTTAAGCCTGTTAATCTGGGGAATCCTCTCTAGAACCAAAACCAACGTATGTTTTCCAAGCCCACGAAAAAAATCCGCTGCGGGGTCGTCGGTGTCGGCTCCTTGGGGCAGCACCACGCGCGGATCTACGCGGCTCTGCCGGGTG
>CAMATV010000178.1 GCA_945861235.1 Opitutus sp. GAS368 | reverse complement strand
ACGACCGTGATTGGGAGTTCGCGACGTGCGGAATGATCGTGCTCGAGGTGTGCCGCGGCCAACGCGACCCGAACCTCCTCGCGCGCTACCGCGAGCGCTTCGCCGTGATGATCTTCATCCCCACGACGCAACAAATCTGGGACCGCGCCGCCCAACTCGCTTGGTCCCTCGACCGCCAAGGCCGGGTCTTGCCCGCACAGGATATTCTCATCGCCGCCCACGCTCTCCAAGCCGGTGCGACCGTCCTCACGCTCGACGCCCATTTCCAATCAATCCCGGGCCTGCGCGTGATCAACCGACTCGGCTAGTCCTGCGCCGCACGCACTATTTCTTCCGTCTGGCGCGGAAGTTTTGCCTTGGCCCTCGGAGCACGGTTTCCTTGTGTCATAATATGCGTACTCACCTCCGGCTCTTCGCCACGTTAATCCTCCCGTTACTCGGCCTCAAAGCGCAGACATCCGTCGACCAAGGGGCCACGCGTCTCTTCCGCTTCCCCGCCACCAACGGCCCGGCCATCGTCTTCTCCTACGCCGGCCAACTTTACACCGTCGCCGCCGACGGCGGCACAGCCCGTCGGCTCACCGATGGCCCCGGCTACGCGATTTTCCCGCGCTTCTCCGCCGACGGAACGCAACTCGCGTTTACGGCACAATACGACGGCAATACCGAGGTCTACGTCATGCCCGCCACCGGCGGCGCCCCGAAACGCCTCACGACTTCCGCCACGCTCGACCGCGATGACCTCGCCGACCGCATGGGCCCGAACAACATCGTGTTCGGCTGGCGCAACACCACGCCCGAGGTCGTCTTCCGCTCCCGCGCTCGCTCGTTCAACCCTTTCATCGGTCAACTCAACACCGTCGGCCTCGACGGCGACGTGCCCAGTCAACTTCCGGTCCCACGTGGCGGTTTCGTCTCCTATTCGCCCGACGATACCAAGATCGCCTACAACCGAATCTTCCGCGAATTCCGCACGTGGAAACAATATCGCGGCGGCATGGCTGACGACATTTGGGTCTTCGACCTTAAGTCCGGCTCGCTCGAAAACATCACCAACAATCCCGCACAGGACCTGTTCCCGATGTGGGCATCCAACGGAAAAATCTACTTTGTCTCCGAACGCACACCGCGCGCGAACCTCTTTAGTTACACCCTCGCCACCAAGCAGACCAAACAGCTCACGTCGTTCACCGATTTCGATATCAAGTTTCCCTCGCTCGGTGGAAAAACCATCGTCTTCGAGCAAGCCGGCCAGATCTGGAAATTCGATCTCGCCACGGAGAAGTCCGCCGCTGTTCCGATCACCGTGCGCGAGGACCATGCCGGCACCCGCCTCACCGTAACCAACATTGCCCGCTCCGTCGCCGGCATCAGCCCGTCGCCCGATGGCCAACGCGTGACCGTCATCGCTCGCGGCGATGTCTTCACCGTCCCCGCCAAAGACGGCCCCACTCGCAACCTAACGCAGTCGCAGGGCGTGCATGACCGCGCCGCCTCCTGGTCGCCCGACGGCAAATGGATCGCTTATCTCTCCGACGCCACCGGCGAGTTCGAACTCTACGTCCGCCCGCAGGACGGCAAAGGCACCGCCACTCAACTTACCTCCAACAACGACACCTACCCCTTCTCGCCGGCTTGGTCGCCCGATTCGAAAAAGATTCTTTGGAGCGATCGCAAGCAACGTCTCCGCTACATCGACATCGAGTCCAAGGCCGTCACGACCGTCGCCGAGAATCCTGACGCGCCGATCACCCAATCCGCCTGGGCCCCCGATTCTAACTGGATCACCTACGTCAAATCGGAGCGCGGCACGCTCGCCAAGATTCAACTCTACGGCCTCGCCGATCAGCAGACGCTCAGCGTCACGGACGGCTCGTATGCCTCCACCGCCCCGAGCTTCAGTGAAGACGGCAAATGGCTCCTCTTCGCCTCCGCGCGCGACTTCCGCCCAATCTACTCCGATACCGAGTGGAACCACGCCTACCTCGACATGGAGCGCGTCTACCTCGTCGCCCTCGCCAAGGACACTCCCTCGCCCTTCGCCCCAAAGAGCGACGAGGTCGCCATCGCCAAAGATGAGGAAAAGAAATCCACCGAAACCCCGACGGAAAAAGCCGACGCGATGAAATCCACGGAGAAACCCGTCGCCGCCGCGAAGAAACCCGCCGCCGTCACCGTCAAGGTCGACGCCGACGGGCTCTCCGGACGAGTCATCAGTCTCCCCATCGCTCCGTCCAATTACGGTTCGATCTCCATGATCGGAGAAAAAATCTATTATCGTCGCGCTCCCGGCGGCCCGCAGGGCGGCGGAGGCGGAGGCGAGGGTTTCGGCGGCGGTGGCACGTCCCGCTCCACCGTCGCGCTCTACGACCTCAAAACCAAAAAAGAAACCGAGTTGGGAAATTTCGACGGCTTCCAAATTACCGCCAACGCCAAGAAAATGCTCATCCGCGCCGGCCGCGATTACTCGCTCATCGACCTCCCGACCGCGAAGGTCGACCTTAAGCCCGACGCCAAGATCGACCTCTCTGCGCTCGAAGTTCAGCTCGACCGCCCCGCCGAGTGGAAACAAATCTTCGACGAGAGCTGGCGCCAGATGCGCGACTTTTTCTACGCGCCCGATATGCACGGCGTCGATTGGCCCGCCCAGCGCAGCAAATATTCGGCTCTCCTGCCCTCCGTCGCGACGCGCAACGATCTCACCTATCTCATCGGCGAGATGATCTCCGAGCTACACATCGGCCACGCCTACGTTGGCGGCGGTGATCGCGTCGAGGCCCCGCGCATCAAGACCGGCCTCCTCGGCGCCGAGCTCTCCCGCGACCCCGCGAGCCGCGCTTACCGCATTGAAAAAATCCTCCCGGGCGAAAACTGGCAGACGAAAACGCGTTCTCCTCTCACCGAACTCGGGGTCAACGTCAGTGCCGGCGACTTCATTCTCGCCGTCAACGGCCGCCCCGTGCGCGACCTCGCCAACATCTACGCCGCTTTTGTCGGCACCGTCGGCAAACAAGTCGTGCTCCGCGTGAATTCCAAGCCCACCGACGAAGGCGCACGCGACGTCACCGTCGTCCCCATCGCCGACGAATCCTCACTCTACTACGAGCAGTTCGTCGCCACTAACATCGCTTACGTCAGTAAAAAGACCGACGGCAAAGTCGGTTACCTCCACATCCCCGATATGGGTCCCGAAGGCTTGAATGAGTTCGTTCGTCGCTTCTATCCACAGCTTAACAAACAGGCGCTGATCGTCGACGTGCGCGGCAACGGTGGCGGCAACGTCTCGCCCATGATCATCGAACGCCTCCACCGCGAACTCACCTTGATCAACCTCCGCCGCGGCGGCACACCCAACGCCAATCCCGGCGGCCAACTCGTCGGTCCGAAAGTCACGCTCCTCAACGAATACTCCGCTTCCGACGGCGATTTGTTCCCTTACCGCTTCCGCGAAGCCGGCCTCGGCAAACTCGTCGGCAAACGCTCCTGGGGCGGCGTCGTCGGCATCTCCGGTTCGCTGCCGTTCACCGATGGTGGATCGCTCAACAAACCCGAATTCGCGCCCTACTCAAAAGACGGCAAGCACTGGATCATCGAAGGCCACGGCGTCGAGCCCGACATCGTCGTCGACAACGACCCTGCCCGCGAGTTTCGCGGCGAGGACCAACAGCTCGACAAAGGCATCGAGGTCATCCTCGAAGAACTCAAGACCAAGGGCCAAACGCTGCCGCCTCCACCGCCCTATCCGAACAAGCGCTAGCCTGGCGAGCCGCCACGGCGACGGGTTCATCCCTTCCTGCCGATCGTCATAGGTTCGCAGCCCGCCTCTCAAAAAGCATCACTCGAGCGCCAGCAGGAGTCCGCTCTCACTCTGCGGGCCCTCGCCACCGCCCGTCGGCGATCATGTCTCCGTGAGCCAGCCGCATATTGCCCTCAATTGCCTGCGGACTCATCTCGGGCATTGACGCGGATTTTTCCTGATCGTTTCCTCACCCCTATGCCTGCCACCGAGAACATCGATCCTAGGGCCAAGTATCAGCGCGTCATCCTGAAGCTTTCGGGTGAAGTCCTCCGCGGGGGAAAATCCGGCGACGCCATCGATGGCCCGACCCTCGAAAGGGTCTGCGCCCAAGTGAAGGAAATCCACGATCTCGGCGTCCAAGTCTGCGTCGTCATCGGTGGCGGTAATATTTTCCGCGGTCTCGCGGGTGAGCAGCGCGGCGTCGACCGCACGACGGGGGACTACATGGGCATGCTCGCGACCGTCATCAACGGCCTCGCCCTCATGGACCGCCTCGAAAAACTCGGCGTCAACACCCGCGTGCAGTCCGCGATCCCCATGAATCAGATCGCCGAGCCGTTCATTCTGCGCCGCGCCATCCGCCACCTCGAAAAAGGTCGCGTCGTCATCTTCGTCGCCGGCACCGGCAACCCCTACTTCTCCACGGACACCACCGCCGCTCTCCGCGCAAGCGAGATGCATGCCGACATTATTCTCAAGGCCACCAAAGTAGACGGCATCTACGACAAGGATCCGAAGAAATATCCCGACGCCGTCAAATACGACACGCTGACCTTCATCGAGGCCCTCAAACAACGCCTGAACGTCATGGACTCCACCGCGTTCTCCCTCTGCTTGGACAACAATGTCCCCATCCTCGTGTTCGACCTCAACGACGAGCACGCGATCCGCGAAGCCATCCTCGGCGAAAAAATCGGCACGCTGGTGAAGAACTGATTTCAACCGCCCCACCGATTCCGGCCTTCAATCGAAATTCTAAAATCCCAAATCGAAACTCCATGTCCCATCCGATCCTCAACGACGCTCAGGCCAAGATGAAAAAAGCCGTGGACCACACCCTCCACGAATTCAGCTCCATCCACACCGGTAAGGCCACGCCGGCGATGATTGAGGGCGTCATGGTCGACGCCTACGGCTCGATGACGCCGCTCAAACAATGCGCCGCCATCTCCACGCCTGACGCCCGCCTCCTCCAAATCCAGCCGTGGGATACGTCTTTGACCAAAGCAATCCTCAAGGGCATCCAAGAAGCCAACCTCGGCTTTAACCCAATCCCCGACGGCAAAGTCATCCGCATTCCACTCCCCGAGATGAGCCGCGAGCGCCGCCAGGATTTCGTCAAGACGGCCCACCGCCTCGCCGAAGAAGGTCGCGTCCACGTCCGCAACCTCCGCCGCGACGCCATCGAAACGTCCAAAAAAGCCAAACTCCCCGAGGATGAATCGAAGCGTCTCGAAAAAGACATTCAGGCCGCCACCGACGCCGCGATCAAAAGCATCGGCGAGCACTTGGCGCACAAAGAAAAAGACCTCCTCACGGTCTAATCTCCGTCCTGGCGGAGCCTGCTGGCAGGCGATCTCACCGCCTTCGTTCGCTCCGTCCTCTGTGCTCTCCCAGCACCCTCCGTGTCCTCTGTGACCAAGCTCATCGCATCCGCCCCCCCCGCGCCCCAACGCGTCGTCGTCAAACTCGGCACCGGTGTCCTCACCACCGGTATTGGCCAGCTCGATACCGCGCGCATCGCCGCCGTCTGCGCTGAGATCGCCTCGCTCCGTGCCCGTGGCACGGAAATCATCGTCGTCTCCTCCGGTGCCGTCGGCCTCGGCATGGGTTCGCTCGGTCTTCTCAAAAAACCGAAACAAATCGCCAAGAAACAAGCCTGCGCCGCCATCGGCCAATCGCGTCTCATGCAGACGTGGCAGGCTGGCTTCGCCCCCCACGGCCTCACCGTCGCCCAAGTTCTCCTCACCCACGACGATCTCCGCGTGCGCTCCCGCTACCTCGGGGTGAAGGAAACGCTGCGCCAACTCATCGCTTACGGCACAATCCCGATCATCAACGAAAATGACACCGTGAGCGCCGCCGAGATCAAGTTCGGCGACAACGACACCCTCTCCGCCATGGTCGCCAGCCTCGTCGAGGCCCAGCACCTCGTGATCCTTTCCACGGCACCCGGCCTCATCGACATGAAAGGCACGAAACAAATCTTGCCCGTCGTCGCACGTATCACGCCCGAGATCGAGGCGATGGCCGGCGGCACCACGGACGAAACCGCCACCGGCGGCATGATCTCGAAAATCACTGCCGCCAAACTCGCCACGAAAGGCGGCTGCGGTGTCTTCATCGCCAGCGGCAGTGAACCCGACATCCTCTCCCGGCTCTTCGCCGGTCGCGGCCCCGGCACGTTCTTCGTCCCCAGCGGTCTGCCGATGGAATCGAAAAAACGCTGGCTCGCCTATTTCCAGCGCCCCGCCGGCACAATCACGATTAACGAACGCGCGGTCCCCATTTTGCGCGATCACGGCCGCAGCCTCCTCGCCGTCGGCGTCACCGGATCATCCGGCGAATTCGCCGCCGGCGATATCGTCAACATCACCGGACCCGACGGCACCGTGTTCGCCCGCGGCAAGTCCACCTTCGCCGCCGAAGAAATCCCCGCCATCGCCGAGCAACAGAGCGCCGCCGTCGCCGCCCTCTACCCCGCGCGCAAACGCCTCGAAGTCGTGCACCGCAACGACCTCGTGCTGCTCTGAAGGTAGCGCGACTGCGGCTCTTGGCCGTGGGGCGATGCAGCCGGCGCTCCGCGAGGATGAGTGCCGCGACCGCGCCGGTGCACTGCGGCGAGTAGTGCGGCCGCTGGCTGCTCGGCTGCAAGCCCGCCAACCCGAGTGCGGCGCAGCGCTCCAGATGTTTGTAGCCGGTCTTGCGACTGCTACCGAACTGTTCGCACAGCTCGGTCACGGTAAAGCGCCCGCTACGGGCGAGTATCACGAATCGATTGATCTCTTCCACAAGGTTACGTTGGTCCGGGGCGTCGCCCTAGGTGTAACCTATCTCCCCGGATTAAGTGTCACCTATCTCGCCGGATCGAACCCAGTCACGCAGTGGAAACGCGGACGACCGATCCTCGGATCCCCGTGCTATTTTTGATCCAATATCGGCCAACCCCGCCGGCTAG
>CAMATV010000177.1 GCA_945861235.1 Opitutus sp. GAS368 | reverse complement strand
TCGGCGAAAAGGAATTCAAGAAGGAGCTGCTGAAAGCACATCGCCACTTGGAAGGAGCGGTCGAACGCGGGGACGCCGGACCCAGGGAACTCTCGAGGGAACTTTGGCGGGAACGGCTGGACGTGTTGCTGACAGCGCTGAAGAAAGACCGCCGTTCAATCGCGAACGACCCCAAAGGCGCGGCTTGGAAAGTGGCCATGGCGACGAGCATGAAAACGACCACCACGGCCTCAAATCCTTGGCTCGCCCAGGCGCTCGGCATGGGGAGTCCGTTTCGACTTAGCCGGCTGGTCAGCTCCTGCCGCGCGGACCCCAGTCCCTTTCAAACCCCACTCAAGGTGATTGCAAAATACAAAGTGTGCCCCCTTTTTTCTCCCCCCCGACTTTGAGATTGTTTTCGAGGGAAGGAGGCGGATAGTAACGCGCGAGATGTCACTGTAGCCAATGATAGATTTCCCGGCATTTTCGGCAGGTGAACGGCACTACAGTGCAGCCGATGTGATCGATGCGGCGTGGTTTCGCGGAGAAGTGCAATCCTGTTGGGAGACTTCGATGCTTGGAGCCGCCCGCAAGCAAAGGGCAGACGAGGAGGGTCTGGAGCCGGACTCGGAGACGCTGCAGCACTTGTCGGAAGATGTCCGCTACCGGCACGACTTGATCACGGCCGAGGAGACGGAAGCCTGGCTGACGGCGCGCGGACTGACTTTGGACGATCTGACCGGTCACGCTTATCGGCGATACTGGCGGGAGCACTCAGCCGCTGCGCCGACCCCAGCCGGCTCCGTTTATATTGCGGGTTCGCCCGAGGAGCGGTCGGTTTTTCTGCACGACGTGATTTTTGACGGAGAGTTCGCACAACTGGCCGAGCATCTGAGTTGGCGGGCGGTCGGAGCGCTTGTGTTGGAGGTGCCGCCGACGTCCGCCGAGCTGGAGGCCGCGCGCGAAAGGTTTCTTCAGCGCACGGCGCTGCGGCCCGAGCAGCTTGCTCCGGCTCTGGGACAACTGGGTCGCGATGCGGCGTGGCTCGGACACATGCTCGCTCTGGAGTCGGCCTACGAGCGGCAGTGCGCGCAACTCTGCACTGCGGAAAACCGCGTGCGGACTCTCGCGGCGCTGCGGCTGCCTTTGACTTCGTTCAGTGTGGAGCTGATGGATTTGGACTCGGCTGATGCCGTGCGCGAAGCCTGCCTGTGCGTCAGTGCCGCCGACATCTCGATGGAAGAATTGGCCGGTCAGGAGCACCGCCTGATCGAGCGCCGTCAGCTGCTCCTCGAAGATTTGCCCGAGGATGCGCAGCAGCAGTTTCTCAGCGCCGAGCCTGGCCACGTGCTGCCGTTCATCACCGAGGGCGAGCGCTTTCAGGTCTGCCGCATCGCCGAGAAGCGCGAGCCGGCGCTTTCCGACGCCAGCGTCTGCGCGCGCGTCGACGCCGACCTCCGGACCGGTCATTTCGGAAATCTCGCGGCGAAGCACATCGTGTCAGCGGTCGCGCCGCCATCCGCCCCATGAACCAGCAAGCCGAAGAATACCTGCGCCAGGCGTCGTTCCTGCAGCTCTTGCCGCAGGAAGCTTACGAAAAGGTACGACCGCTGTTCCGCGAGTCATCGCATGATTTCGGCGAGACCATCGTCCGGCAGGGCGACCAGGCCGACGCGCTCTACGTCCTCGTGGCCGGCCGGGCGCGGGTGCTGAAAGCCGGGGCCGACGGCGGCGAGGTTTCGCTCAATATGCTCCGGCCGGGCGATGTCTTCGGCGAGGCCGCGTTGCTCTCCGCCGAGCCGCGCAACGCCAGTGTGCGCTGCAGTTCGAGTGTCAGCGTGCTGCGGTTGAATCGCGACGAATTTCTTGAGCTTCTGCGCACGCACCCCGAATTCAAAACCTATTTGGAGCTGATGGTGCGCTGGCGGACGCTGCACGGATTCCTCTACCAGTTCAGCAATTTCGGCCGGCTGCCCCGCGCGGCGCTCTCGGCCCTACTGTCCCGCCTGGAGCTGGCCCAGTTCGCCAAAGGCCAGGCCATCATCCGACAGGGCGATCCGGTCGGCCCGATGTTCATCGTCCAGCATGGGCATGTCCGCGTCCATGCGGAGATCGATGGCGTCCGCAAGAATCTGGCCTTCCTGCGCGACGGGGATTTTTTCGGCGAGCTTTCCGTGCTCAAGGGCGTGCCGCGGTCGGCCTCGGCCGAGGCGGTGCAAGACTGTCAGTTGCTCGCGCTCAAGCCCGAGGCCGTGCTGGCGCTGAAGGGCGAGTTCCCCGACTTCGCGCGGCTGATGGAGGAGCGCATCGCGCAATACCAAGCCGACACTGAGGCGCGCATGCCGTTGGATTTTTCGCTCGAGATGCTGCCCGCCGGCGCGGAGGCGCTGAATAAACTGGCGGTGGACGCGCCGGCACCGGCCGCGGGCGAAGACACCGGGGCCGCCGCGGAATCCGATGCGCCGTTCGCGGACGAGAACGGACTGTTTCGCAAGAGCGGAAAACGAATCCGCCGGGTGCCGTTCGTCCAGCAGATCGACGAGATGGACTGCGGCGCGGCTTCGCTCGCCATGGTCTGTCGCCACTTTGGCCGCAACGTCAGTCTCCCGCGCATCCGCCAGCTCTGCCACACCGCCAGCGACGGGACGAGTTTGAAGGCCATCTGCGCCGCCGCCACCGAGCTGGGCCTCGCCGCACGCGCCCTCAAAGTTTCTCCCCGCAACCTGCCGCACCTCCCGCTTCCGGCCATCGTCCATTGGGACGGCAATCATTGGATCGTGCTCTACGATGTCGGGGAAAAGTATGTGCGGGTCGCCGATCCCGGGTCGGGTATGCGCCGCATCCCGCTGGCCGAATTTCAGGAAAAGTGGTCGGGCTACTCGGCCTTGTTCGACTACACCGTCGAGTTCGAGAAAGCGCCGGAGGGGCGGGCGACCCTTGCGTGGCTCTGGCCGTTCTTCCGCAAATTTCAAACCGTCTATCTCCAAGTCCTCCTGCTGGCGGGCGTCGTGACGGTGCTGCAATTGCTGTTCCCGATCTTTACGCAGGTCGTCATGGACAAGGTCGTGGTCGAGCACGATCTGGGCTTGCTGAAAATCGTCCTGTTCGGGTTGGCCGCCGCGGGGCTGTTTATGCTCGCCTGCAATCTGGTGCAGCAATACCTGCTCGCGTTCGCCACCGTCCGCATCGACAGCGCGGTGCTGGATTTTTTGACGCGGCAACTGCTCTCGCTGCCGATGTCGTATTACCACAGCCGGCGCACCGGAGACATCCAGCGCCGCCTCAACGGCGCCCAGCAAATCCGCGCCTTCGTGGTGCAGCAGGGCATCGGCGGCGCCCTCGCGGTCGTCCAGCTCGCGGGGACCATCGGGCTCATGATGGTTTACAGCATGAAGCTTCTCGGCGTGTTTCTCGTGACCGTGCCGCTGTATGCGAGCCTGATGTATTTTTCCCGCAAAGTGCTGCGCCCGGCTTTTGCGGACCTCGAGGAGTGCTACGGAAAATACGGCTCCCGCCAGATCGACGCCATCAAAGGCATGGAGGCCGTGAAGGCTGCGGCCGCCGAGCCGGCCCTGCGCACCGCTATCCTCAACGAGTTTCTCGGCGTCGCCCGGAAGACTTTTCGCAGCACCTTCATCGGCATGTCCTACGAGAGCATGCTGACGATGATCGGCCTGCTCTCCACCATCCTGTTCCTGTGGGTCGCCGCTCAGATGGTGCTCTCGGGCCAGCTCACGGTCGGCGGCTTCGTCGCCTTCATGTCGCTGCTCGCGATGGCCAACGCCGCCGTGTTGCGCGCCCTGGGAATCTGGGACGAATTGCAGATGATCTCCGTCCTGCTCAACCGGCTGAACGACATCTTCGAACAGGAACCGGAACAGGGTCGCGACCGTTCGCAACTCAAGCCGGTCCCCTCGCTGGAAGGCCGCATCGAGCTGCGGAATCTCGGCTTTCGCTACGGTGGCCCCGAAGCGCCGGATATTCTCAAGGGCATCAACCTCGAGATCGCCGCCGGCAAGACCATCGCGATCGTCGGCCGCAGCGGCTCCGGGAAGACCACGCTCATCAAGCTCCTCTCCGGCCTGCTCGAGCCCACCGAAGGCACGATCCTCTTCGACCGGCTGGATTTGAAAACGCTGAACTACCGCGATGTCCGCCGCCGGATCGGAATGGTGCTTCAGGACAATTATATGTTCGACGACACGCTCGTGCGCAATATCGCCTTTGGCGATCCCGAGCCGGACTTCGATCGCGTGCTCCGCGCCGCGCAGCTCGCCAACGCCCATGACTTCATTTCGCGCCTGCCGCTCGGCTACGAATCCCGCGTCGGCGAGAGCGGACTCGCCCTCTCCGGCGGGCAGAAGCAGCGCATCGCCATCGCGCGCGCCATCTACAGCGACCCGCCCATTTTGATCTTCGACGAAGCGACCAGCGCCTTGGATACCGAATCCGAGCGGGCCATTCAGACCAACATGCGCCGGTTCATGGCGGGCCGCACGTCGCTCGTCATCGCCCATCGCTTGAGCACGATTCGCGACGCCGATACGATCGTGGTGCTCGAGAAAGGCCAGGTCGCCGAGAAAGGCACGCACGACGAACTCATGGCCGTCCGCGGACTCTATTTTTACCTCGCCAGCCAGCAGCTCGGCCTTTGACGCACCATGGAAACCGAATCCACCGTTCTCCCTCAGGACCCGCCTTCGTGGTTGCTTCGGCTTATCGCGTGGCTGCTCTGCTCACTAGCGGCGGCGGCGGCCCTGGCGGCGGTCTTCGTGGAACTGCCCGAGACAGTGCGCTGCCCGTTTGTGTTGGTTTCCCAGACCGGCGCCGAATCGCTGCTCGCCCCGATTCAGGGCGTGCTCGCCGAGGTAAAAGTGGAGGAGGGGGCGGAAGTGGCCCGCGGAACGACCCTGTTTGTCCTCCAGTCCGACGAGATCCGGAACTGGCAGACCCAACAACTGACCGGCCGGCAAGATCTGCGCGCGCTCCAGGAACGGTCCGTTAAGCTTGAGGAGATTCAAACCGCCCAGCTCTCCATCAAGGGCACGCAAATCGTCCAGATGCAGCGCGAGGTGGCGTTCCGGGAAAAGCATCTCCTCACGAACCAGGACTTTCTCGCCAGCATGGAGAAACTGGATGCCGAAGGCGGCGTCGCGAAAATCGAGATGCTGACCCATCGGCTGAACCTCGCCGGCTCCGAAAAAGACCTCCTCGTCGCCCAAAAGGGCGTGCAACAGGTGGCGCTGGAGCTCGAGCAATTGAAAATCGAGCGGTCTCGGCAGCGGATCGACGAATCGGCCGAGTCCGAGAAACTCCGGATTCGCCTGGCCGCGTTGACGCAGCAACTCGAGCACTGCGAAGGTGATTCCATGTTCATCCGCGCGCCGTTCGATGCCGTGGTGGTCGCCTTGGATCGCCGCAGCGGGGGAAATCTCGTTCGCGCCGGCGATTCCCTCGGCCAGCTCGCGCGCCGCGAGGAGAAACCGCACGCCCGCCTCCGGCTGGACGAGTCCGCGCTGGCTCGGCTCGAGGCCGGACAACGCATCCGGTTTTTCATCGAGGCTTTTCCCTACCAGCGTTACGGCAGCGTCACCGGCCGACTCGATTGGATCACCCCGGCGGCGGTCTCGGCCCGCGACACCTCGCAATTCATGGCTGTGGCTTCGCTGGATCAGACCACGCTGCGCGGCGCGGGAAAAACCCTCTCGTTGCGAGTTGGAATGAAAGGCGAGGCCCGGATCCTCGTCGGCAGCCGGACCCTCGTGGAACACATCTTCGAGCCGATCCGGCAGTTGAGGGAGAATATGCGGTAGGCCGGATACTTCATCCTCTCGACGCGAACGCGACCAACCTCTGTGCAATATATGGCTATTTGACCCCGGTGGCTCTTGTCTCTCCGCCGAGAAAAACGGCGGGGAAAAAGCGCGGGATGCGCCAGAAGACGGACAACCGACCGAAGTGGAAGACCGGAAAGGAAGAAACAGGTGCGGCCGGTGGCGGGCCCCGCCGGCAATTGAGATTCGGGATGACAAACGTCCGCCCTCCCGTAACTTTTCCACAAGAGCACCGTGGCAGAAATTATAGAGGCCGTTAAGCGGCTCCCCGAATCGGCGAAAGGTGAATTTTTGGAGCGTTTGATTGAGGTGAATTTCAACGATGCCTGGTACCGGCAAATTGAAACCGACGGGAAAGCGGGCCGGCTGGATCAGTTCATCGACGAGGCTATTCTCGAGCACCGTGACGGCCAGTCTCGTCCGTTTCCGTGAAGAGCCGGGCGCTCGGCCGGTTTTGGCGGCTTTACGACGCGTTGCCGCCCGACATCAGACGGGCGGCGGACAAACAATCCTCCCTCTGGCGCCAGAACCCGCAACATCGCTCGCTGCACTTCAAGCGCATCCGGCACAACCTGTGGTCGGCGCGGGTGAATGATAACGACCGCGCGCTCGCGACATTCGACGGCGATACGTGGCTGTGGTTCTGGAGCGGTCAGCACGACGAGTACGAGCGGCTCCTCAAGGATGATCGATGAAAGGTCCCAAAGGTGAGCTCTCGGCGACGGTCGCAGGCGGAACAATCCAAAGGGTCACACTTTGCAATTTGCACTTGCTGGTTCGATCCGGCGAGAGCGGTGACACTTAATTTTGGCTTTCAGCCCCGTGGTTTACTGAGGAGTTACGGCGCGTTGGTGCTTGAGCAGCCACGTGTAGAGTGCGGGGTTTTGGTAGGTCTCCGTCCACGAGTCGTGCGTGGCCTCGGGATAAACCGTGAGTTGGAGATCGGTGACGCCCGAACTTTTCAGGGCGGCAACCATCGTCTCGGATTCTGCGAGGGCGACGGTGGGGTCTTTAGCTCCGTGGAAGGCCCAGACACCGAGGCTGAGCAGGGCGGATTTCTTTTCCCGGGAGGCGCGGCGCACATCGGTGGGATTGCCGCCGCCGCAGATCGGCACGATGGCGGCGAAGCGTTCGGGGAATTTCATCGCGACACTCCACGTGCCGAAGCCGCCCATGCTGAGGCCGGAGAGGTAGTGGCGGGTGGGGTC
>CAMATV010000176.1 GCA_945861235.1 Opitutus sp. GAS368 | reverse complement strand
GATCTGCATTCGGCGGAGTGAAGTCCGCCCTACTTTTTGGCGATTTCGACGGCGTAAGTGTGAGTGGTGGCCTTTTGACCATGGCCGGGGTTGGTGTGAAAATTTCCGGAGAAGATGAGCCACTTGCCGTCGCGGGTGAAGGTGAGGTTGGGTTCGACGCCGGTGTCTTTGCTGTAGTTGTGATTCGCCATATTGACGAGGCGTTCGGACTTCAGGACGCCGATGTCGATGAGTGGTCTCTGATCGCGGAAGGAACTACCGCGGACAGGGGACGGGTAGAAGGCGTAGATCCATTGGCCGTTACCGGGTGGATCGAGGCGCACGCCATCGCCGCTGCTCGCGGCCACGCTGCCGGCACCGCCACCATCGCCGGCGAAAAAATTACCGTCAGGGGAAACGTTGTAGTGCACGGACCATTCTTCGCGTTTGAGGTTATACCACGTGCGGTGGCCGCTGGTGAGGTCAATGTTGGCGAGCCAGAAGACGGTGCTGCGCGGGGTCTGGAGGTCGTACCAGATTTTTTTACCGTCGGGGCTGAAGAATTCGTGGCCCTCGATCTCCATGTTCATCGTGCGTTCGTGGAGCAGGCGGGCGGGCGTGCCGTCGGCGCGGATGGTCCACGTGCGGTCGTTAAAATGCCACGGGCCCTCGTGGCAGAAAAGAATTTGGAGTGGGTCGGTGGGGGAGCACTGGAGGTGGTTGGTCCAGTCGTTTTCGCGGTGGATGACGCGGAAGGCGCCGGTCTTGACGTCGATGGTGTAAATCATCTTTGGCGTGCCAGCGGCCCATTGGGCTTCGAGGGTGCCGCCGGCGCCACTGGTAGGCGGCGTGCGCGGAATTATTTTCCCGTCGGGATCGCGAGCGATGCCGACGAGGAGGGATTCGTCGCAATTGAGGGCGTAGGCACCGCCGCGGCCTTGAGCGACCTCGGGGAGTTTGATGACCGTGCGTTCGGCTTTGGTGTCGAGGTGGAGGGCAACGATGTGGCCGTCGCGGCGGACGTAGGCTTCGCGAGTGCGCCAAGCCGTGGCGATGGCGCGGGTGGCGGGTGCGACGATCTCGAGTTTCGTGGGCGAGAGACCGAGCGTGGTCAGGTTGACCGTGGCGAGGGCACCGTCGCGGGTGTGGAGAATGAGTTTGTCACCTTCGGGGGTGTAGCCGTTTTGGTGGAAGTAAAGGCTGGAGCCGCCTTGATCGGGCGAGAGGCGGATGACGCGGTGGTGGGTGTCGGGGTCGATCCAGTCGCGCGGGGGTGGAGCGGCGGCGATTGAGGCGGGAGACGGGGCGTCAGCGGCGAGGACGCGGAGGATCAGCACTGAATGGCACGAGAGAACCGGAAAAATGCGGAGGAGGAAGCGCATAGAATGAGGACTGCACGCGGAACGGGGGGCGCGCGAGGGAGATGTGGGCAGGCTGCGCGGACAGTTTGAGGGAAGCGACCGCTGCACAAGCGACCCGCGATGACCGCAAGGATACGCAGACGGCGCAAAGAAATCCTGTGCGCGGGGTGGAACGTGGCGCTACGGGGCGGGCTGCCGGGTGGGCGCGAGATGGCCGGCGGCGACGGCTTCGCGGAGCAACTGCTCGATGGCTGCCCAGAGCACGGTGGAGCCATCGGCGACGGGGGCGTTTCGGCCTTGGGCTTGATCGTGGGTGACGTGGTGCTTGCGCCAACTGCCGCCGTCCGTGCGGGCGTTGAGTAGCATGGGTTGGAAGCGGTCGCAGGCGTGGGCGAATTTCGCTTCGGGTGTGGTGCGCGCTTCGAACTCATCCCAGAGGGCGCGGAACTCGCGGGACTGATCGTCCGGCAGGAGGCCGAAGATGCGGTCGGCGGCGCGGGCTTCGCGATCGTGCTGGTTGACCATGGCGGCGGTGTCGTAGGCGAAGGTGTCGCCGGCGTCGATTTCAACAAGGTCGTGAATGAGACCCATTTTGAGGACGCGCAGGACGTCGAGGTGAGGGACGTTCGCATGCTCGGCGAGGACCATGACGCACAGGCAGAAGGCCCAAGAGTGTTCGGCGTCGTTTTCGGGGCGGCGGCTCTGCGTGTTGATCGTCTGGCGGAAAATTTCCTTCAGTTGGTCGCACTCGGCGATGAAGGCGATCTGCTGGGTGAGACGTTGCATGGGGGAGTCGGAAGGAGGAACCACGCGAGACACCAAAGACACGAATAAAGGGTGGGCAATGCTGGAGCGCGCCCGGGTGACGGCGGACCCACGCAAGCGTAACGGGACAGGCGCCAGCGAACGAATGCCGAGGAGCTTTATTTCAACAGCGGCGCGAGGAGGGGCGTCCAGACGGCGTAACCGGCGGGGGTTAGGTGGAGTTTGTCGGCGACGTAAAGTTCGGGTCGGGGGAGTCCGTCGGGTCCGAGCATGGGCCGCCAAGTGTCCACGAATGTGAGGCGTTTTTTGTCGGTGGCGCAGTCGGCAGCGATGAGCGCGTTGGCTTTGATCCCGTGGTCGCGGATAGCCCAGCGGGCGGGGCTGGGCTTGATCCCGATGAAGATTATCTTGGTGGCGGGGAGTGTCGCGTGAATTGTCGTGCGCAAAGCTTTGAAGTCGGCGGCGACGGTCTCGGGAGATTTGCCAGCTTTGAGGTCGTTGTCGCCGGCGTAGACGACGACGGTGCGGGGTTGGTAGGGGAGGACGATGCGGTCGGCGTAGAAGACGCTATCGGCGAGTTCGGAACCGCCGAAGCCGCGGTTGATCACCGGGAGACCGGGGAGGTCTTGAGCCAGCGTCGTCCACTTCCGGATTGAGGAGCTACCGATAAACACGATGCCTCCCCGGGCTGGCGGCTGCGCGGCGTCGGCGGTCGTGTAGGCGTCAATTGCCTTCGTCCATTTCTCAGGAGCGGCGAGGACATCGCCGAGTAGTGCCAATGCGAATACGAGAAAGCAGAGTAGGTTGGTTGTAATGGTCGGGGATGCGCTCGCGAAGATTATTTCGCGAGGCTGACGGCGGCGCCGACGGCGGCGGTTTCACGCTCGATCTCATCGACAGACTTCGGGGTGAGATACTTCGTGAACTTTTCCATGTAGAGGTAGAACACCGGCGTGATGTAGAGCGTGAGCAATTGTGAGACGACGAGGCCGCCGACGACCGCCAGACCGAGGGTGCGCCGAGATTCCGCACCCGCTCCCCAACCGAGGGCGATGGGCAAGGTGCCGGCCAAGGCGGCGAGGGTGGTCATCATGATGGGGCGAAAGCGCACGATGCAGGCTTCGACAATGGCTTCCTCTGCGCCCTTGCGGCGGTTGCGTTTCGCGTCGAGGGCGAAGTCGATCATCATAATTGCGTTCTTCTTCACGATGCCGATGAGCATGATCAGGCCGACGTAGCCGTAGATATTCAGCTCCTGTCCGAAGATGAGCAAAGTGACCAAGGCTCCAAACGTCGCGGCGGGGAGCCCCGATAGGATCGTCAGCGGGTGGATGAAGTCTTCATACAACATACCGAGCACGAGGTAGATCACCAGCACTGCGATGAGCAAGGTCCAGCCGAGGCCTTTCAGCGAACTGGAAAAAGCCGCCGCGGTGCCTTGGAATGTGCCGCTCACCGTGGCGGGGAGTTCTTCCCTGGCGATTCGCTCAATTTCGGTTGTGGCGTGGCTCAGGGCGACGTCGGGCCCGAGATTAAACGTGATGGTGACCGAAGGCACTTGGCCGAGATGCGTGACCGTCAGTGGACCGACGTTCGAGCGAATCCTCGAGACGGCTTCGAGTGGAATCAGTTTACCTTCACGATTACGCAGAAAAAGCATACCGAGGGACGCGGGGTCGCGTTTATATTTTTCCTCGAGCTCGAGGATTACGGAATATTGATTCGTCGACGTGTAAATAGTCGAGACCTGTCGTGCGCCGAATGCACTATAAAGTGTCTCCTGGACCTGCTGGGCATTGAGCCCGAGGGACGATGCCTTGTCTCGGTCAATGTCGATGATGAGCTGCGGATTGACGATCTGGAGATCCGAATTTACGTCAATGAGCCCAGGGACCTCTTTCACTCGTTCGAGCATAATGGGCGTCACGCGGTAAAGCTCTTCCAGGTCGGTGCCGAACAAGGTGTATTGATAGGTCGACGCTGAGGAACGGCTGCCCAAGCTTATGGCGGGCGGCATCGAGGGAAAGGCGCGCACGCCGGGAATTTTCGAGAGATCAGTCCGCAGCTGCGCGACGATCTGGGCTCCAGGCGGGCGCAGTTTCCGATCAATCAACCCGCAGTAAATGCGGCCGGTGTTGCTGCCCCCGCCGCTGCGGCCGAACGAACCAATCGACGACGAGTAGTTTTCCACGTAAGGATTGGCTGCCACGATCGCGGAAAGCTGGCGCTGATACCGGACCATCGCCTCGAAGGAAACATCCTGCGCAGCCTCAGTGTTAATGTAGATCCGCCCACTATCCTCGGTGGGAATGAAACCCTTGGGCACAATGATGAGCAACCAGACCGTGAGTCCGATGGTCGAGGCCGCGACGAGCATCGTGACAGCGCGAAATCGTAGCGAGATATTGAGCGAGCGCTCATACAGGCCGACGCTGCGGTCGAAGATTCGCTCCATTAGTTGATAAAACGCACCGTGATGCTCGCCCTTTGGCATGGGCTTGAGAAACCGGCTGCAGAGCATCGGTGTCAGCGTCAGCGATACAACTCCCGATACCAGAATCGCCGCCGTGATGGTGACTGCGAATTCAAACAACAGACGCCCGAAGGTGCCCTTCATGAACAGTACCGGGATGAACACCGCGACGAGCGAGATGGTCATTGAGAGGATGGTGAATCCGATCTCGCGTGAACCCTTGAGGGCGGCGGCCATCGGAGTTTCGCCTTTCTCGATGTGTCGGACGATATTCTCCAACATCACGATTGCGTCGTCCACGACGAATCCGACGGAAAGAGTGAGCGCGAGCAGCGATAGGTTATCGATGCTGAATTTGAAGAAATACATCACTCCAAACGTACCGAGGATTGCGATCGGCATGGTGATGCTCGGAATAATTGTGGCCCATAGTGTCCGCAGGAACAGGAAGATGACGAGCACGACGAGACAAACCGCGAGGACGAGCGTGAATTTCACGTCGTGCACGGATTCGCGAATTGCAATTGAGCGGTCGCTGTAAATGTCGAGGCTGATCGCGGCCGGCAACTGGCTGCGGAACGAGGGGAGCAGCTCCTTGATTCCGTCGACCACCTTGATCGTGTTGGTGCCGGGCTGGCGTTGGACGAAGAGAACGATTGAACGGGTCTCGGTATCGATCGGCGGGCCGGAGCCGTATTCGAGCCGTGTCGTCGAGCGATTGAGAAACCAGCTCGCGGACTTTTCGTTTTCGACGCCATCGACTACGGTCGCGACATCGCCGAGACGGACGGGGGCACCATTGCGATAACTTACGATGATTTTGCTAAATTCCTCGGCTTTCTTGAGCTGGCCCGTGGCGATGAGCGTCACCGCTTTGTTTGCCCCATCAATCGTTCCGGACGGCAGATTCACATTATTGCTGTTGAGGGCGGCCCGCGCCTCGTCGATGCCGATGCCGCGGGCGGCCAGCGCACGCGGATCAAGCCGCACGCGCACGGCGTATTTCTGCGACCCCATTACTTGCACTTGGGCGACACCATCAACGGTGGAAATGCGCTGGGCCAGCAGCGTCTCGGCGAATTCGTTGACCTCCGACGGCGGCAACGTCTCTGACGTCAGGGCGAGCAGCATTACGGGGGAATCGGTCGGATTGGATTTTCGAAACGATGGCGGCACCGGCATGTCTTGCGGCAGCCGGCGTTGGACCGCCGAGATGGCGGACTGCACGTCCTGGGCGGCTCCATCGATGTCGCGCTCCAGTGAAAACTGGAGCGTGATCGAGGTGCTGCCGAGCGAGCTGGTTGACGTCATCGACTCGACGCCGGCAATCGTGGCGAATTGCTGCTCGAGTGGCGTGGCGACGGAGGCGGCCATCGTCTCGGGGCTGGCACCCGGCAGCCCGGCCGAAACGGAAATTGTAGGTTGATCAATGCTTGGCAGATCGCTGACGGGCAGTTTTTCGTAGGCCATTAACCCGAAGATCGAGACCGCAGCCGTGACGAGCGTCGTCATCACGGGGCGACGAATGAACAGTTCAGGGATGTTCATGTGGCTTTCTTCTCCTTTTTCTTGCCCTTGCTGCTCTCACCCCGGCCGCCTTTGGCGTTTTGATCGCTGCCGGGGGCGGGACGCGCCTTATCGATGACCTTCACCGGACTATTGGGGACGACGCGGAACTGCCCGTCCACCACCACGGATTCACCTTCCCTGAGACCGCTCGAGATCACCGCATCGCCCTCATAGATACGCTGCACGACCACGGGTCGCAGTTCGGCTTTCTCGTCGGGTTGCACGACAAAGACGTGCTGTCCTTTCTGCGAAGTCTGAATCGCACTGCTCGTAATCGTGAGCACTGCAGGCGAGTCGAGGACGACGGTGACGGTGGCAAATTGCCCGGGCCATAACCGTTGGGAACCGTTGTCGAAGGTGCCCTTTAACCTTAGGGTGCCGGTGGAGGAGTCGACCATGTTGTCCATGAATGTCAGGGTTCCTGCCTCCGGCTTTTCGTCGATTCCGGGTGGGATCACGCGCACCGCGAGGGTTCCGACCGCGCGGTAGCGCGTCAACACGCTGAGATACTGCTGCGGCACGCCAAACGTCACGTAGATCGGATTAAGCTGATTGATGGTCAAAAGTGTGCTGGTCGCGTCATTGGCATTGGCCCGGACAAGATCGCCCTCGTGGATGGTCATGTTGCCGGTGCGGCCGGTGAGCGGGGCGCGGATCGAGCAGAATTCGAGTTGGAGTTTGGCGGTGGAAAGTCGGGATTCGTTGGAAAGCATCTCGGCCTCCAAGGAGCGGGCGGTGTCGGAGATTTTTTCGAACTGTTCCTTCGAGACCATCTGATCGGTCGTGAGTAAACGATACCGCGCGACCTGCGTGCGGGCGGTCTCGAGCTGCAGGCGGGATTTTTGGAGGTCGGCTTCGGCTGATTGGAGAGCGTTCTTGAATGGCCG
>CAMATV010000175.1 GCA_945861235.1 Opitutus sp. GAS368 | reverse complement strand
CTCCACTGGATCGATGTCTCCATTATTGTCGCCTACATCATCACGGTCCTCGTGATCGGAAAGATTTTCTCGCATGGCGTAAAGGGCGAGAAGGACTTCTTTCTGGGTGGGAGATCGTTGGGCCGGTGGCTCCAATTCTTCCTCAACTTCGGTAATATGACCGATCCCGGTCAGGCGACGACGACCGCTAGTTCGGTGTATCGCCAAGGGGCTGGTGGGGCGTGGCTCGCGTTGATCACGCTCTTTTTGACGCCCTACTATTGGTTCATGAATGTGTGGTTTCGCCGGGTGCGGCTCACGACCATGGCGGACTTGTTCACGGATCGTTTCGGCAGCCGCTTCCTCTCGACCCTTTATGCGGTCACCATGCTGATGATTGCGGTGGTGGGCGTAATCGCGGGCGGGAATGTGATGGCCTTGAAAACGCTCCAGCCGCTCATGGTGAAGGACCCGATGATTTACACGGTCGCTGAGCGGGCCATGGTAAAGGACTATCACGAGTTCATCGAGCTGCGCACGCAGCGGCAGAGCGGAACTTTGGCGACCGCGACAGAGGATCGTTACTCCACGCTCCGCGACTACTACCAGCGCGGCGAATTGCAGCCGTATGTTTCCTATCTTAAGCCGGTGATTTTTTATCTCGTTTCGACCGGCCTCGTGGCGGTGTTTATCATGCTTGGCGGGCTCAAAGCTTCGGCGGTGGTGGATGCGGTGCAGGCTATTTTGGTCGTTCTGATTTCAGTGATCTTGATTCCGTTTGGGTTGTGGCGACTCGGCGGAGCGGCGGCATTGCACGAGAAAGTGCCGGACGTGATGTTCAATCTTTTCGGTGGCGACATTGCTTCGGAGTACACGTGGTATTCGATCTGTGCGCTGCTCTTGGTGCAGCTGATCGGAATCGCCGGATCACAGGCCAATATGACGATTGCAGGGTCCGCGAAAGATGAAAAGGCCGCGCGGCTCGGCGCCGTGACGGGCGGCTTCGGCAAGCGCTTTGTGACGATCGCTTGGGCGTATTGCGGCCTCATCGCGTTTGCGTTGTTCGGTCCGGGCATCCCGGACCCAGATCAAGCGTGGGGATTGCTCACGCGCGAGCTCCTGCCCGTCGGGCTCATCGGTATCATGATTACGGGTATTCTGGGCGGAAAGATCGCGTTGCTGGGAGCGCAGTCGGTCGTGCTGTCCGGTTTGCTCGTGAAAAATCTTTATGAACCGGTGCTGCCCGGTCGTTCGGACCGACACTACATGGTGGTCGCACGACTGGCGGTGCCGGCGCTCCTCGGCGCGGGTGTGCTCGTCGGACTTTATTTGAACAGCGTCATTGCGATTTTGAAATTCATGATCGTGCTTTTGTTGGTCTGGGGTGTGCCGATCACCGTGCTCTTCCTCTGGCGACGCGTGACGCAGACGGCTGTGGTGGTGCAGGTGGCCGCGACTTTGTTATTGATCGCGGTGATTCCTTGGATCGTGCCCAACATCGAGTCGCTGGCGCGTTCGGAGACCCTGACGCAAACGACCCGTGAGCGCACGATTACGGTCGCCTCGGTGGCGACGGCCGCCGATGTGGCCGCGGGGCGGGCCGCGAAGGCCGGCGACAGTTTTATGAAGACGCGGCGCATCGAACCGGTCTCGCTCTTCTTTGAAGAGGGCGTCGTCCGCGTCGATCCCCGTGATCCGGCCTCGCCGAAGACCGGCAAAGGGCTGTTTCGCACGGAAGTCTATCTGTTGAAGATTCTCGGCGTCGACGTGGCAGATTTTAACTCGGCGCAGTTGCTGACGACTCGCTACCTCGTGGATGCGTTGATTCCGATTTCGCTGATCTTTGGCGTCAGCTTGCTGACGCGGCGCACCGAACCCGACCGGGTGGCCCGGTTCTACGCGCGGCTAAAAACACCGGTGGCGGCGACGCCGGAGTTGGATGTCGAAGCCGTCGAGGCCAGCTACGCCAGGCCCACGCGCTTTGACGATCTTAAGCTATTTCCGAAATCCGATTGGGAATTCACGAAATGGAATCGTACGGATGCCGGCGGCTTTGGGGTGTGTTGCGCGCTGGTCGTCGTCGTGCTCTTGGTTTTCAAAGGTGCGATGGCGATCGGGGGCTAAGCACGGCGGAACTGTCCGACTGGATTTTCCGTGCGTTGGTCGCGCTGCGGACAGACATTGCTGGCACCCTATGAATATCACGCGCTGGCTTGCCCCGATCTTGTTCTCCGTTGCGCCCGTGTGCGCGACTGCAGCGGAGACGTCGCTCGCGATCACGACCCCCATGGTCGCACCCGAGTGGGCGAAATTGGAGCGGCAGTTGCTGGCGGAAAACGTGCCGGCGTGTCGCGAGTTTGCCGGAAAATATTACGATGCGCGCGGCTATGTGCAGTGCTTCATTCGGTGGGGTGCGAACGACGGGCCCGACGATGCGTTTGAGAATTTCGTTGGTTGGCCTGAGCTGCATGCACTCGGGGCGAGCGACGAGATCGCGCGGATCTACACGAAAACCTGGGACGGAATGATCCGCCAGTATTCCGAAGCGAAAACGATCGATGTGCCGGCGGGGCGCGACGGCATGTATTTTAAGGAGTTTTCCGCGCAGTCCGACTGGATGCACCACGGCGAGGGACTGCGGTGTTTTAATCTCATGGGGCTCTCGATGTCCAAGCTCCCAGTCTATCAAACTCGCGTGCGGCGATTCGCGGGGCTCTACATGGGCGAGGATCCGGCGACCCCGAATTACGATACGAAGCTGAAGCTTATTCGTTCGATGCAAAATGGCAGCAAGGGCCCGATGCTACGACCGGCCACCGCGCTCGATTGGGTGGGCGATCCGTTTGACCTGACGGGCTTCAAGCTCGGCCACGGCGAGCGTACGTTTTCTGAATTTCTCGACCACTATCGCGACTACCACGAGGTGGTGGGCGATCATTTCATTAACCTTGTGGCGACGGTGCTTCCGGCCAACGCCTATTTCCTCACGCACGAGGCCAGCTACAAGACCTGGATTGTCGACTACATGGACGCTTGGCTCGCGCGCATGCGGCAAAACGGCGGCGTGATCCCGAGCCATGTGGCCCTCGACGGCACGGTGGGCGGTGCAGAGGGCAAGTGGTGGAGTGGAGCCTATGGTTGGGGCTTCAGTCCTGTGAATCCGGTCAACGGCAGGCAGGAGAACCGTAACCGCATTTCGCGCGCGCTCGTGGGTTTCAACAACGCGTTGCTCGTGACGGGAGATCAAAAATACGTGAGCGCCTGGCGGACGATGGCCGACGCCGTCAACTCGCACGCACGCACCGTCGACGGTCAAAAAGAGTATCCCACGATGTATGGTGCCAAGGGTTGGTATGGCTGGCAGCGCACGCCGTGGAACATCGGCGCGCTCGAGACGTGGTATTGGTCCCAGCGCGGCGACGATCGCGCGCGCCTCGGTCGGAATGAATGGGTGGACTATTTGGAAGGGAAAAACGCCGACTTCGCCGAGACGGCGCTCCGGCGTGACCTCGCCAGTATCGGGAGCAAGGTGCAGAGATTTCGCGCTGATGATTCTCTGCCGGAAAAGCGGCTGGCGGATAACATGATGGACTCCAACCCGGCGGCGACCTCGGCGCTCGTGCAGCTGATGTGGGGGGCCCTGCTCCCAGGGCGCGAAGGCGGCTTGCTGAACGCACGGCTGCGTTATTTTGATCCCGAGCTGAAACGCGCCGGTGTGCCCGACGACGTAGGCGCCTTGGTCTCGGAAATGAGCGATACGCGGACGGTTGTCACGCTCGTGAACCTCAGCGCGACCGCCACCCGCACGGTCATCGTGCAAGGTGGCGGCTACGGGGAGCATCGTATTGAAACGGTGGAGCAGGGTGGCGTGGCGACGCGGGTAGGGGCGGGGACTTTCTCGGTTCGGCTTGCACCCGGCGCGGGCGCAAAACTCGCCCTGACGATGAAGCGCTATGCGCACGCGCCGACGGTTGTGTTTCCCTGGGACCGGCTCTGATTTTAGCGATGATACCACGCCTCGCATTTCTTTCCGCGCTGTTCGTGGCGCCTGTGACGACGGCGCTTTTCGCGGCGGATGCCGCGCCCGTCGTCGAGCTCTGGCCCGAGGGTGTCCCGGCGATCAAAGTAGACGCCGGTCCTGAGCAAGACGATGGGAACGGTCGGTTCACGAACATCCACCGGCCGACGCTCACGGTTTACGCGCCGGCGGCGGGCACGGCCAACGGCACGGCGGTTATTTACGCGGCCGGCGGCGGCTATATCCGCGTCGCGGTCGGTGCGAAGGGCGGCGAGATGACGCGTTGGCTGAATTCACTCGGGATCACGGTCTTCGTGCTCAAATATCGGAATGTCGAATACGGCCATCCTGCGCCGCTGCGCGATGCGTTGCGTGCCGTCCGGACCGTGCGGTCGCGCGCGGCGGAGTGGGGCGTGCAGCCGGAGCGCATCGGTATGCTCGGTGGCTCCGCCGGCGGACATCTCACCGCGAGCGCCGGCACGCTGTTCGAAGCACCCGAGGGGCGCACGGGCGCGGCGCTTGACCGCGTGAGCGGCCGCCCCGATTTCCTCGTGCTGGTGTTTCCAGTGATCACGATGCAAGATCCCTTCGCCCACGGTACGTCGCGGCGCGCGCTGCTCGGAGAAAAACCGACCGACGATGCGCGGCATCACCTCTCGGTCGACGAACAGACGACGAAGGACACTCCGCCGACTTTCCTCGTGCATTCGTCGGCGGATACGACGGTCCCGGTGGAGAACAGCCTGCTGTTCTATCAAGGCATGCGCCGCGCGAAAGCACCCATCGAGTTGCATCTCTACCCGCAGGGACCGCACGGTGCCGGGATGGACCCCAAGCTCGGGCCCACGGCCGAGTGGCCGCGGCACTGCGAATCGTGGATGCGTTTTAACGGTTGGTTGCCGAAGGGGAAATTATGAACACTCACTCGTGGAACCGCAGAGGTTTTTTGAAAGCCACCCTGCTCGCGGCCGCGGCCCCGGCGATCTTGCGGGGTGCGGTGCAGTCCGGATTCGAGATTGGCCTCGTGGCTGACGCGCAGTTTGCCGACATCGATGACAAAGGGACGCGTTTCTATCGAAACTCACTCAAAAAACTCGGTGACGCCGTGGAGCATTTCAATGGGCGTAACCTTGATTTTTGCGCCCACCTTGGTGACCTGATCGATCGGGAGTGGCGGAGCTTCGATGAGATCACTCGGCCGCTCGCAGCCAGTCGCCACCGCTGGCACCATCTGCTCGGCAATCATGACTTCGACGTGCTCGACGAGTTGAAAGCCAAGGTGCCGGGACGGCTCGGTATGGAACAGCGCTACCGGTTTTTCGACCACCGCGAATTTCGTTTCGTGATCCTCGATACCAACGACGTCAGCACCTACGCGCACGCGGCTGGTTCGCCTGCACGCATTGCGGCCGCCGCCGAGTTGCAGCGTCTCGAAGTCGAAAAGGTCCGGCAGGCCAAGCCTTGGAATGGCGGGATTGGCGCGGCGCAACTCGCCTGGTTTGACCGCACGTGCACGGCAGCGCGGACTGAGCGTCGAAAAGTGATCGTTCTCGCGCACCATCCGGTCGCTCCGGACAACGAGCACAACGTGTGGAATTCACCGGCCGTCCTGAAATTGATCGAACGTCACTCGCACGTGGTGGCCTGGCTCAACGGCCACAATCACGCGGGCAATTTTGCCCTACACGCCGGCGTCCCCTGCGTCACGATGCGGGGCATGGTCGAGACGGCGGCGACTACGGCGTTTGCGACGGCACGTATCCTGGCGGATCGCTTGGTGATCACGGGCCACGGTCGCGAGCCGTCGCGGGAGCTGGTGTTTCGCAGCAGCTAACGCCGTCGCCAGATGCCCGCACCGAAACAGCCAACGGCTGAGTTATTCCAATTCGTATTCAAGATGAGCCTAACGGCTAGGGGGTAGGAGCCGGCTAGCAGGCGATTTTTACGTCCTGAATCGCCGGCAAGCAGGCTCCTAAAAAAGACCGTTATTGGGCTTATCTGGAGCGCAACTTAGACTTACTTCACGGCAGCCCAGACGCGCTGCACGTCTTCGTGGTCCTCGAGTTCTTGGAGGAATTCACCGACATCGGCGCGATCGACCTCGCTGAGTTCAGGGTAGGTCTTGGCGAGGTGGCCGATCTCTGCGGTAATGATCGTCCAGCCATTTTTCTTTAGCCAGACCGACACCTCATGCACGGCGGTGCGTTCCGTGATGAACCGGGCACCGGCGCGGCCTTCGGGCATGTCGTCGTTCTGCGTGTGCGTGAGCGGCTCGAAATCATTCGCGCCGGCCTCGATCGCCGCCGTCTCCAGATCAGTGCCGAGATCGGCGTGGTGGGCGTCGACGATGCCGACGTGATCGAACAAGAATTTATTACTGTGCAACTGGCCCAGCACACCGCGCCGGAAGAGTTGGCGAATCTCGGGTGCGGTGCGTTGGTGGTTGTCGGTGTAGACCTCCACCATCACCGGCACCTTGTGCGGGGCGTAGCCCTCGAACCATACTTGCTCCATCGAGGACTTGTCGGTGCTCGTGCCCGAGCCTTTGGCGACCGCCCGCTCGATGGCGTCGCGCGTCACGCCGGCTTTGCGGGCCTTTTCCAGCACCGCGAAGAGCCGCGCATTCCCCTCCGGATCAGGACCGCCGAGCTTGGCTGCGACGGTGATTTCTTTGACCAGTTTTCCGACGACCTGACCTTTTTTGAGGTTCACGATCGCTCGTTTCGCGTGGAGCCATTGACGTCCCATATGACCGCAGCTTGCGTCGCGAAAGGGCGCGGGTGAATCTTTTATTTCAGAAAACTTCGCATGTCGCCCCTTCCGACCATCGTCCACCTCGACGCCGACGCGTTTTTTGTTTCGTGCGAACTGGCGCTGAAACCTGAATTGCGTGGGACGAAGTGCGCCGTTGGAGGTCGCGAACGCGGGATCATCTCCTCCGCGAGCTATGAAGCGCGCGCCTGCGGCGTCTACACCCCGATGCCGACCCAGCGCGCGTTGAAAATTTGCCCCGATCTGATCATGCTCCCGCATACGTC
>CAMATV010000174.1 GCA_945861235.1 Opitutus sp. GAS368 | reverse complement strand
AAATCGGTCGTCTGGCCTTTGTTGAACGCTTCGGCGCCGCGCAAAATGTAGAGGAAGTAAGCGTAGTCGGCCGCGAGTGAGGGCGTGAGGATGCGGCGCCAGGATTCCACGCAGTCTTGGGCCGTGAGGGGGTCGCCGTTGGACCATTTCGCGTCGGTGCGGAGGTGAAAGGTGTAGGTGAGGCCGTCGGCGGAAATTTCCCAACGTTCGGCGAGGGCGGGAACCGGGGCGAGCGTGCCGGGCTCGTAACTGATCAGCGGATCGAAGAGGGACTGGATGATCTTCGAGTCGCCGGTGCCGGTGACGGTCTGCGGGTCGAGATCGGAGGGTTCGGAGCCGATGCTGAAGTGGAGGACGCTTTCGCGGTTGGCGCGATCCACGGTGGATTCGCGTTTGGCGCAGGAGGGGAGCAGCGGCAGGAGCAGGGCGACGACGAACGCGAGGAGGCGCGACACGGTTGGAGGCGTCATGAACGGGAGAGGAGGGCGACGGCGTGGGCGGCGATGGCGAGGCCGCGGCCGAGGTCGTCGACGCCCTCGTTGGTGGTGGCTTTGAGACCGATCTCGTCGGGGAGAAGTCCGGTGGACCGGGCGAGGGCGGCTTTCATCGCGGCAAGGTGTGGGTAAATCTTCGGTTTCTCGGCGATCACGGAGGCGTCGATGTTGGCAATGCTGAACCCGAGCTTGGTGATCTCGGCGACGACGCGTTGGAGGAGCAACTGTGAGTCGATATTCTTGTAGGCGGGATCCGTATTGGGAAAAAAATGACCGATGTCCGGGAGGCCGGCGGCACCGAGGAGTGCGTCGCAGATGGCGTGCGTCAGGCAGTCCGCGTCGCTGTGGCCCTCGAGGCCGTAGTCGGTGGCGAAGCGCACGCCGCCGAGGATCATGGGGCGGTCGGGGACGATGCGGTGGATGTCGTAGCCGTGGCCGATGCGGAAAGAAGCCATGAGCGGTGAGCTTAAGCCGTGGGCTTCGCGAGGAGGAACTCGAGGTAGGCGAGATCGGCGGGGGTCGTGAGTTTCGGATTCGGGAAATAGTTTTCGAGGAGAGCGACCGGGTGGGCGAGCTGCTCGACGGCCTGGGCATCGTCGGTGATATGGAGGCCGCGGACTTGGACGCGGGTGTAGGCGCGACAGATGAGGTCGCGGGCAAAGACCTGCGGCGTCTCCATGGCCCAGAGGCGCGAGCGGTCGAGGGTGCGGAGGCGGGCGTCGTCGCGGTGTTCTTTGATGGTGTCCGTGACGCGGTGGGCCAGAACGACGGCGTGTTCGCGGCGGACGATCTTGTGGAGCGCGACGAGTTGTTCGGGGCGCACGAGGGGGCGGGCGCAGTCGTGGATGAAGACATGCGCGATGTCGGCCGGAAGCGCCGCGAGGGCGTTCATGACCGAGTCTTGCCGCTCGCGTCCGCCGTGAATGAGCACGGAGGGAGTGGGCGCGTAGGCGGAAAGTTCCATCATCTGGCGTTGGTCGCGGTAAACGATGACGTAGAGGTCAGCGATACCGCTCTGCATGAAGGCGGCCGCGGAATGTGCAAAGACTGGCCGCCCGGCGAGGGGGGCGAGGACTTTGTCGACGACGGCACCCGCCATGCGGGAGCCGCTGCCGGCGGCGAGGAAGATGGCGGCGGTGCGGGACATCGTGCGTGGGGTGGAGCGTTGAAAACTGGGGGGTGGAGGGGCCGGGCGATTACGAGATGACGAGCTCGGCGAGAATGGCGCGGGCGGCGGCGGCGGGGTCTTTGGCTTTGAGGATGGGGCGACCGACGACGATGTAGGTGGAGCCGGCGCGGGCGGCTTCGGCGGGAGTCATGACACGTTTTTGATCGTCGCCGCCGGATTCACCCGCGGGGCGGATGCCGGGCGTGACGAGGGCAATGTCCGGCGGGAGTTGGGCGCGGAGCAGGGGGACTTCGAGCGGGGAGCAGACGAGTCCGCGGAGACCGGCCGAGGCGGCGAGGGCACCGAGGCGGGAGACTTGGGCGTCGGGAGCGACGGAGACGCCGAGCTCGGCGAGGCCAGCCGCGTCCATTGAGGTGAGGACGGTAACGCCGAGGAGGAGGAGGTCGGGTTTCGTTTGCAGCTGCGCGGCGCGGGCGGCGGCCATCATCTCGCGTCCGCCGGCGGTGTGCAGCGTGAGCATGCCGATCGGGAGCGGAGCGAGCGACTCGACAGCTTTGGCGACGGTGTGGGGGATGTCGTGGAGCTTGAGATCGAGGAAAATGTTGAAGCCCTCGTCGGCGACGGCGCGCACGTAGTCGGGACCGTAGGCAGTGAACATTTGGAGGCCGATCTTCACCCAGCGCACCGAGCCGCGGAGTTGGCGAAGGAGGGGCGCGGCGGTTTCGCGCGTGGGGACATCGAGGGCGAGAATCAGGTCGCAGGGCATGAGAAGATGACACCACTAAGGAACACTCTTGGACAGTAATCAAAAACCAAAATGGGGATGTCGGGGAGGCGGGCGGGGCGGTCTGATCAGAGGGATTGCTTCGGCGGCGGGCTCCTCGCAATGACAAGAGGGCAATGAGCACGCTATCGATTTTTGCGCCGGCTAAGGTGAACCTCTTCCTCGCGATCACGGGGCGGCGGGCGGACGGATATCACGATCTGGTGTCGGTCGTCGCGCCGGTGGAGTTTGGCGATACCTTGCGGGTGGAGGCCCAGGTCGGCGGAGGTGGGGCGGCTCGATTCGAACTGGAGTGCGACGATGCGGCGGTGCCGGTGGACGAGACAAACCTAGTGTGGAAGGCGGCGCGGGCTTTTGTGGCGGTGACGGGATGGACGGGCGGGGCGAAATTTTTTCTGGAGAAACGCATCCCGATGGGAGCGGGATTGGGCGGGGGGAGCAGTGATGCGGTGGCGGCGTTGTGGGCGTTGAATGGGCTGGCCGGTGGACTGCTCTCGTTAGAACGATTGGTGGAAGTCGCGGCCACGCTCGGTTCGGACTGCCCGCTTTTTTTGGCGCGCGCTCCCGTGGTCATGCGCGGACGCGGGGAGCGCGTGGAACGATTGGCGACTGAGGTGGCGGCCCGTTTGCACGGCCGGCGGGTGTTGCTCTTCAAACCGGGTTTCGGGATTTCGACTCCGTGGGCCTTTGGCCGCATGGCGGCGACGCCGACGAGTTACCTTCCTGCGACGCAAGCGGAGACGCGGCTGGCTGCGTGGATGAACACTCCCGGGGCGAAGGCGGAAGAACTTTTGAGCAACAACATGGCCGACGTGGTCGGTGCAAAATTCATCGCGTTGCCGACCTTGCTGGCGTTGCTGCGGGCGCGGTTTGGGGTGGCGGCCCAGATGAGTGGCAGCGGGAGTGCGTGCTTTGCCTTGTTGGCGGACGATGCTCCGGTTGCCGCGATGACGGCCGCCATTCATGAGGCGTGGGGAGAGACCGCGTTTGTCATGGAAACGCGGATTGCGTAAATCCCGCGTTGACCCGTCAAGCGCAGGGCGCGTTATCATAGCCAGCCAACCGCAGCGTGCACGCTTGCGATTAGTGCGAAATTCTTAATGCCCCAGCCCGAAAAAATCGAAGTTACCGTGCAAGGCATCGCCGCCTCGCAGGGCATCGCGTATGGGCAGATCTTTGTTTACATCCAGAGTGACGTTGAAGTGCCCAGCTACCAGGTTGAGCCCGAGAGGCGCCTCGAGGAGGTGTCGCGGTTTGATCGGGCGTTGGTGTCGACTCGGCGGCAGATTGCCAAGATTCAGGGCGAGGTGGAGAAGAACCTCGGCGCTCAGGAGGCCCTTATTTTTGACGCGCATTTGATGGCGCTCGAAGACCCGGCGCTGATCGGTGAGACCATCCGCGTATTCGAGAGCACGGGGCAGAATATTGAGACGTGTTTCAATCAAGTCTCGCAGCGCTACATCCAGGCTTTCGCCAAGTTTGAGGATGAATACCTGCGCGAGCGGGCGAGTGACATCCGCGATGTGGCGCAGCGCGTGTTGCAGAATTTACTCGGTCAGGCAGAGAACTCTTTGAGCCGTCTGGCGGACAAGCGGATCGTGGTCGCGAATGACGTTTCCCCGTCGGATTCGGCGAGCATTGATCGGAGTGCGGCCATTGCGTTGGTGACGGATTCGGGCAGCAAGACGAGTCACGCCGTGATCGTGGCGCGCTCGATGAAAATGCCGGCGGTGGTCGGAGTGCGCAATCTGACCAAGCGCGCCCACAACGGTGATTGGGCAATTGTCGACGGTTACGACGGCGTGGTGATCCTCAACCCGTCGGAGACCACGCTTTTTCGTTACGGAAAAATCCAGGAGAAAAAGAAGTCATTCGAAGCGCGCTTAATGGAGGCGAACCGCGAGTTGGCGGTGACGCTCGATGGCGTCGCCGTTTCACTGATGGCCAACATTGAGAAGGTCGAAGAAGTCGCCCAAGTGAAGGCGTTCGCTGCCGAGGGAGTGGGGCTCTATCGCACGGAGTATCTCTTTCTCAATTCGGCCCGTATTCCGACCGAGCAGGAACAGTTTCTCGCCTACCGGGCGGTGGCGCAGGCGATTGCACCGCAGCCGGTGGTGATCCGGACGCTGGATTTGGGCGGAGATAAACCGATGGAGGGCAATCCGGATTTGTTTCCCAAGGAAAACAATCCGTTCATGGGCTTTCGGGCGATTCGGTTCTGCCTGGAAAATCTGGAAATTTTCAAGGACCAGCTGCGCGCGATTTTGCGGGCGAGCGCGTGCGGCAACGTGCGCATCATGTATCCGATGATCAGCGGCAGTGAAGAAATGGTACGCGCCAATGCGGTGCTGACGGAATGCATGGCCGAGCTGAAATCGCGCGACATCGCGTTCGATGCCAAACTGCCGGTCGGCGCCATGATCGAGATTCCGAGTGCGGCGATGACGGCGGATATTTTGGCGAAGGAATGTGTTTTCTTCAGCGTCGGCACGAATGATCTGATTCAATACCTCCTCGCAATCGACCGGGTAAACGAGCGGATCGCCCATCTGTATGAACCGACCCATCCGGCGGTGGTGCGCACGCTGAAGCACATTGTGGACGAAGCGCACAAGCGCGGGGTGACGGTGAGTGTGTGCGGTGAGATGGCGGGCGACCCGGTGTTTGCGCCGTTGCTGCTCGGCCTGGGAGTCGACGCGCTCAGCATGTCGCCCGCTTGGCTGCCCTCGGTGAAGTATATGGTGCGGGCCATGACGATGGCGGATGCGCGGGCGTTGGCGGCGGAGGCGCTGACGTTGACATCGCCGAAGGAAATCTACGCTCGCTGCGACGCGTTCTATCGCGCGCGGGTAAAGGTCGAGTGACCGGTTGCGAGGCCAAATGACGGAGAGGAAATTCCCTGAAGCGGTAACTTTTTTGTTACGGGTCTCTCGTTGCGAATCGAGCGGAGCCGACTATCTTCAATTAGCGAAATGGGCATGAATACTATTGGATGCAATTTTCACTCGCGGTCATGGGTCTGGGCGGCGGTCGCGTGGGCGGCCTTCCTGCAGGCGGGCTGCGGTAATTTTTTAGTGCCGAAGCACCGGGTTTCGGTGGACGCGATTTGCGCTGCGGGGATTGCCCCGCCGGCCGGCCAGTCGTTTCGGCTCGTGGCGAGAAAATCAATTTTGGTTCAAGGGCAGGTGAATACCGGCGTGATTTCCGCCTGCGTGGGAGCGGCGTTGGCGCACGTCGGGATGTTCGAGGCGCCGGCGATCGCGCCGCCGGATATCATCATCGAAGTGAGTTGTGGTCAGGAGGCTGGGTCCCGCATCGATCCTAGCTCGCGGGAAACGTATTTGGAGCTTTCGGCGCGCCCGAACAGGGCCCGTGCAATGGAGAGCTCACGCGAGGCTGAAATTTGGAACGTGCGCGTTGCGGTCCACGGGTTGGTCGGGCGGATTGAAACCGCGCTGCCGTTACTGTCGGCCGTGGCGTCGAGCTATACGGCGAAGGATACGCGGTTTTCGACCATGATTGAGGTGCCGCAGAACAACGCGTCGATCACGGCAGTGCGGGAGGCGGCGATGAAGACGCTCGATGCCAAGGGGGCGGTCGCACCGACCGGACCCGCTGCGCCTGCGGCGGCGAAGTAATTCCAAGTTGCGTTTAAGATGAGCAAAAGACGGACTTTTGTAGGAGCCTGCTGGCAGGCGATTCAGGACGTTAGAATCGCCTGCAAGCAGGCTCCTACCTCCAAGCCAGTTAAGCTCATCTTGAACGCAAATTAAAGTAAGCGTGAGCGCAGCGGATGCGGGCGAAAGGGGTGGTCGGGGACCACCGGCCCCCGCTGCCCGGCCCCGGCTACTCAGAGGAGCGGTGTGAGCGGCAATTCTTTCAGGCTCTCGCGGAGGATTTTCATCGCCGCGAGATATTCGCCGGATGTCGCGCCGATTGCGAAAGCACTGACCACCGAGACGAGGAGAAGCGGACGGTACCGAGTGCGGTCGAGCGTGGGCTTCAAGCGAGTCGAGCCAGGAGTTCCTGCGCGCGGGGGAGCTCGGGCTCGGGGATGAAGATCAGGATCTTGGCGCCCTCGGGATTCACGCCGAATTGGAGACCGGAGAAATCGTTGGAACCGGAGAAAGCCGTTTGATCGGTATCGATTTCGAAGGTCACGTGGTGTTCCTCGAGCAGGGCGACGAGACGGGTGGCCTCGGCGGGGTCGAAGGTGCCAAGCTGGTGAAAGAGGGGTTCTGCGTCGGGCATGGTGGCGGTGTGGCGTTGCGGTTTCTCGGTCTTGAGTTCGTCCGAGCTGGCTAACGAACGCTCGTGCTTTGGTTGCTGTTTAGCGAAGTCAAAATGCGGGACTGCTGGGCGTGGTGAGGTTCGTTAGCGGAGAGGTTTGAGGCCGCTCGCGAGCAGCGTTTCGAAGTGTGGTTCGGTGGGTTCTTTGGCTACGGCCGTGACCTCCACCTTGGTGAAGCCGGCCTTTTTTAGAAAGGCATGCAGGGCGCTTTCCTTAAAGCCGAGCCAGACGTCCGCGTAGAGTTCACGGGCTTTTTCGAAGGCGTGTTCGTTGAGATCGAGAATGACGAGCTGACCGCCGGGGCGAAGAATGCGATGCGCCTCGTTGACCGCGGTCTGTGGATGTTGAGCGTGATGCAGTGCCTGACTAAGAATCGCGAGGTCGACCGACTTGTCGGCGAGCGGGACGGTCTCGATAT
>CAMATV010000173.1 GCA_945861235.1 Opitutus sp. GAS368 | reverse complement strand
GATTTGATGCGCACCCTACGGCGACCTTTGCGCACTAATTGGTTGATTGTTGGCATACGAGTGAAGCGGAATTACAGAGAGAGAATTGGAGAAAAGAGGGAGACCCTACCGCCCACCGAAAGCTCGGCAAGAACTTTCTGGCATAAAATTAGAAATACTCGGGTCGGCCCGACAAGCGCTGTGCGTAGGGCGTCAAAATAGAGCCAAAAAAAGTTCAACGCCGCAGGATATCTCGCCAGCGTGCGAGGAGCGGGAAGAGTGGGTCAACGCGGATGATGCTGGGGGATTTTCACGGAACGGTGGACGGCACCTCGGCCGGGAGGAAGGGCCTGATGCGACAAACGTTCCCAGTTTTTCGACGCGGGCTCGCGGAGTTTAGCCACGGTTGTTATCGCGTAAAAATATCGTCGCAGATGATTTTACGGGGAAAATCCCCGGGCGGAAGGATGCAGCCCCAACCACAAAAGCGACTTTTACCCGTGACGGGAAGAAACACCGATTCTTCGAGTTCGTAGTCCCGCCTTTAGGCGGAAGGTTTGACGGATCCGCCTAAATAAGAGCGGCGGGACTACGAACAAGGAGCTGTTTCCTAGGTCTTCACTGGTATATGCCGCTAACGGGTAGACGCCGCTAACGGGTAGACGCCAAAACCGAATCGCTGAGTCAGTCACGTGCGCGCAAAAATGTTTTTCCGGAGAGTCGAATCCTCGAGGCCGGGCTAACGTGCACCGCGTGCTCACTCGGACTTCTTCTTCTTCTTTTTCGTGTTCTCCGCACCCGCTTCCGCCGCCGGTTCCGCCTTGTAACTCAAGATCTGCCCGTCCTTCAGCAGTCGCTCGCGCAGCTGGGCATACGGCACATCCTGCACCGCGATCTTCGCGTCGATCGCCAGCACCGCTGCCGTCGCCGCCGACTGTCCCAGAATCATAAACACGGGCTCCATCCGAATGGACCCAAAGGCGATGTGCGAACTGGAGAGGCACACCGGCACCAACAAATTTTCGGCCTGACCACGTTTCGGCACGAGCGATCCATACGCGATTTCGTAAGGACCGCCCGCGGAAACCCCGATGTCGCCTTCGTTCTGCACAGTCCCTTCAGGCGTGATATAACGCTGGGTGTTGTGCGAATCGATCGTGTAGCTACCCATGCCCACCGACTCCGGCGTCGGTTTCTTTTTCCGCAGCTCATTTTCAGTCATGACATACGCGCCGATCATCCGCCGTGCCTCGCGCACGTAGATTTGGTGCGACCAACCGCCGTTGTCCTTAAACTCATCCTTCGGCAGACCCCACGTGCTCATCTTTGCCCGCACGTCCGCAGGCACGCGCGGATCGGTCGTGATGAAGTAAAGCCAGCCCTTCTGATAGGTTTCGTGCTCTTTCAAAATCTGCTTCCTCCGCTCGTAGTTCGCCTCCGGATAGTCGTAGTTCATCCCGATATTGTCCGTCGAAAAAGGCCCGTGGTTGTTCGTGTCCGTCTTGTGATTTGGAATCGGGTCAAACTTCCCGAAGGTCTCCGTCCAGCCCGCCGCATAAATGCGCGCGAGCAGTTCATACTGTTTCGGGTCGTAGCCTGCTGGCCGGACAAACGGAATCCGGTTATCCGGTACGTCCGTGAGACACATCCGGTAACAATACGCCTGCACCTTGGTGTCTCCCTCGCCAAATTTCCCCGGATCGGCCGCGCTCACCCGGGGCAAGACCCCGCTCTTTGGATCGCCCGGCACGACGTAGGGACTGATCTTCTCTTTCAAATATCCGAAGTGATGCCGGTGATGCAGCACGCCCGTCTGCACCCCATTGTGTTCCTCGCCGTAGACGGCATTCGCCTCGCGCCCGACGTGATACCGCACACCGGCCGCAGCCATGAGGTCTCCCTCGTAAGTGGCATCGATGAACATTTTTCCCGCGTAGGTTTTCCCGCTCAGCATCGTGATCGCCACGATCCGCGCTCCGTCCTTTTTCACACCCTTCGCGCGGTCGAGCCACTCGTCGCGAATCACGGTGATTTTGTTTTCCCGCACGAAATCTTCGAAGACCTTTTCCGCCACACTCGGCTCAAAGATCCACATCGTCCGCTGCACGCCGTCGATCGCCGGCGTGCCTTGCCCCGTATTGCCATACTCGGATTTCTTCTGCCAACGCCACGCGTCCGCCCCGTCGTAGTGCCGCCACACGCGGTGATAAAACTCCCGCGCCAACCCACCGATCACCGCTTTGTTACCCGTGTCGGTCCACCCCAGTCCGCCGGCCGTCAGGCCACCCAGATGCTTGTCCGGCCCAACGATGATCACGCTCTTGCCCATCGCCTTCGCCTGCATCGCCGCCGTCACGCCCGCCGCCGTGCCGCCATACACGACGACATCGTAGTCCGCCGCCCGGACCCTCACCGCCGCGATAATCACCAGCATTGTAACGCACGCTCGGCCACAGATTCGAGGTAGATTCATCCCCGATGGTGTAGCGGACCGTGCTGGCCTGTGTCGAGTGTCAGTCCGGTTACGACGAGACTTTCGGCGTTACCGCTCGCCCTGCGCCGCGTCTCGACAAACCTCCTTCCATGTCGCCTCCGCTCTTCCCACTCCTCGACGCCCGCCAACTCTCCCGCCGCTCCTTCCTCGCCGGGTCCACCTCCTTCGCCGCCGCCGCGCTGCTGTCCACCCGCGCGCGCGGCGCCGTGGCCGCCACGCCTAAATTCTCGGCGTATCCATTTTCCTTGGGCATCGCATCCGGCGACCCACTCCCCGACAGCGTCGTCCTGTGGACCCGCCTTGCGCCCAAACCGCTCGAAGCCGGCGGTGGTATGCCGCCCGAGCCCATCGAGGTCTCCTGGCAAATCGCCGAAGACGAAGCCATGAGCCGCATCGTCCAAGCCGGCACCGCCGTCGCCAATCCGTCGTGGGCGCACTCCGTCCATGTCGAGGTCAGCGGCCTCCGCCCCGAACGGTGGTATTGGTATCGCTTCAAGGTCGGCACCGAACTCAGCCCGACCGGCCGCACCCGCACCGCCCCACCGGCCGATGCTCTCCCCGCGCGCCTCCGCTTCGCCTTCGCCTCCTGCCAACACTACGAGACCGGCCTCTTCACCGCTTACGACCACCTCGCCCGCGAGGACCTCGATCTCGTCGTCCATTTGGGCGACTATATTTACGAAGGCGCCGCCAACGACCAACGCGTGCGCCGCCACAACAGCCCCGAGATCCTCCAGCTCGACGACTACCGTGCCCGCTACGCCCTCTACAAATCCGATCCCTCCCTCCAGCGCGCCCATGCCATCGCCCCATGGATCGTCACGTGGGACGACCACGAAGTTGCCAACAACTACGCCGGCGACATTCCCGGTACACCGTCCACCAAGCCGGCGTTCCTCCTCCGCCGCGCCGCCGCCTATCAAGCCTACTTCGAGCACATGCCGCTCCGCCGCTCCGCACAGCCCCACGGCCCCGACATGCTACTGTATCGATCTCTCAATTACGGTCGCCTCGCGCAGTTTCACGTCCTCGACACCCGCCAATACCGCACCGACCAGCCGCAGGGCGACGGCGTGAAACCACCGCACGCTGTGCTGATGGACCCCCAGGGCACCGCCCTCGGCGACCGCCAACGCGATTGGCTCTTCACCGGACTCACTCGCTCTCCCGCAACGTGGAACGTCCTCGCTCAGCAGATCATGTTCGCCCGCGTCGACAGAACCCGCGGCCCCGCCATCGGCTACAGCATGGACCAATGGCCCGGCTACGAATTCGAGCGCCGCCGCCTCCTCCGTCATTTCGCGGATAAAAAAATCAAAAACCCCGTCGTACTCACCGGTGACATCCATTCCAACTGGGCCAATGAACTCATCGCCGACTTCGATCAGCTCGATTCACGGAGTGTGGGCACCGAATTTGTCGGCACGTCAATCAGCTCGAGTGGTGACGGCACCGAGACGCCAAAAAACAACGGTGAACTTCTCGCCGAAAATCCCTTCGTTAAATTCCACAATACCGAGCGCGGCTACGTGCGCTGCGAGCTGACACCGCAGCAATGGCGCACTGATTACCGCACCGTCCCCTTCGTCACCAAACCCGGCGCCCCGCTCAACACGCGCGCCAGCTTCGTAATCGAGTCCGGCCGACCCATTCTCCAACGGGTCTGAAGCCGGGCGGGCACCTCCGGTCCGCCCTCCTGGCATCCCCTTGCGCCGCGCCATTGCCGCGCGGGCGCCCCCTTCACGGTATTCAGGGCATCCGCACATCCGTGTCTATCCGTGTCGATCCGTAGTTAAAAAACGGATCGATATCATTCCGCCTCTCCTTCCTTAGCAGCCCCCTCGTTGCCCGGGCACCACCGTCTGAAATTTTCCGACCTCAAAAATCTTCCTGCCCACACTCTGGTACGTCACCCGCTCTTTCTATCTCAACCGTTCTCTGATACCTGAACCGCTCTCCAGATTCGCTCTCCAGATTCCAAGCTTCCCCAGCCTCACTTCCTCCGCTTTCCTAAATCGTCACCTGTCTCCTGTCCCCCTGTCTTCCCTGCCCTCCCTGTCTTTTCGCCTCCGCCGTTACCGTCCCCGCTCCGCTTCGTCTTCCCCCAACGCATGTCCCACCACGCCCCGCGCCTCGAGGATCACTTCCTCACCCGCCGTGATTTCCTGAATCGCTGCGGCGTCGGTTTCGGCGCCCTCGGCTTCGCCACCCTCGCCGGGCCCAACCTCTTCGCCGACTCCACGCCCGGCGTGCGTCCCGTCAACCTCGACAACCCGCTCGCCCCGCGCCCGCCCCACTTCGCCGCCAAAGCCAAACGCGTCATCCACATTTTCGCCAACGGCGGCCCGTCCCAAGTCGACACCTTCGACCCGAAACCAGCCCTCACGAAATACCACGGCAAACCGCTCCCCCTCGACCTCAAGACCGAGCGGAAAACCGGCGCTGCGTTCCGCTCTCCGTTCGAATTCAAAAAATACGGCCAGTCCGGTATCGAGGTCAGCGAACTCTTCCCGCATGTCGCCGCGAGCATCGACGAAATCGCCGTGATCCGCTCCATGCACGCCAACGTTCCCAACCATGAGCCGTCGCTCATGTTGATGAACTGCGGCGACGCCCGCCTCCCGCGCCCCGCCCTCGGCTCGTGGGTCACCTACGGCCTCGGCTCCGAAAACCAAAATCTCCCCGGCTTCATCGCCATGTGCCCCGGCGGCTACCCGATCCAGGAATCGCAAAACTGGCAGAGCGGTTTTCTCCCCGGCATCTATCAGGGCAATTACATCAACACCGCGTTTACCGACATCGACCGCCTCATCGAACACATCCGCAACCCCTCGGCCACGCCGACCGAACAACGCGCCCAACTCGACCTGCTCCAAAAACTCAACGCCCGCCACGCCGCCAAACGGCAAAACGAATCCCAGCTCGAGGCCCGCATCCAGTCTTACGAACTCGCCTTCCGCATGCAGCTTGAGGCCACCGACGCGTTCACCATCGCCCGCGAACCCGCCGCCATTCGCGAGCTCTACGGCGACACCACCCAAGGCCGCCAACTCCTCACCGCCCGCCGTCTCCTCGAAAAAGGGGTCCGCTTCGTCCAAGTCTGGCACGGCGACGGCCAACCGTGGGACTCCCACGACGACATCGAGATCAACCACCGCCGCCTCGCCCGCGAAAGCGACCAAGCCATCGGCGCCCTCCTCAAAGATCTCAAACAACGCGGCATGCTCGACGACACCCTCGTGATCTGGGGCGGCGAATTCGGCCGCACACCCGTCGTCGAACTCCCGACCGCCGGAGCCAACGCCGGCAAGGTGAATGGCCGCGACCACAACCACCACGGCTTCACCATGTGGCTGGCCGGCGGCGGAGTGAAACGCGGCTACATCCACGGCGCCACCGACGAATTCGGTTTCAAAGCCGTCGAAAAACCCGTCCACGTCCACGACCTCCACGCGACCATTTTGGCTCTGCTCGGCTTCGACCACGAGAAACTCACCTACCGCCACGCCGGCCGCGACTTCCGCCTCACCGATGTCCACGGCAAAGTCGTCAAGGACCTCATCGCGTGAAACCACTTCCTGCATCGGTAGCCGCGAGCGCCAGCGAGTGGTCCGCCCGTGTTTTCGATTCTCCACGTGGCACGCCCGTCTCGCCCGTGTTTTCAGCGTTTAATTTTCCGCCTTCCTCGCCCCGCGCGCCTATGGGCGCCTTGCGATCATCCATCGCCCTCCGATTTTTTGCGCTTTTTTGCGCCCAAAAATTCCGAGTACTCACCGCCCTCCTCTTCGCCACCATCGCCTCCTTCACGCCTTCCCTATCTTTCGCAGCAACCGCTGCTCTCCCGCCCGACCAAATCGAATTCTTCGAAACCACCATCCGCCCCATTCTCGTCGAGTCTTGTTATAAGTGCCACAGCGAGACCGAGGGGAAATCCCATGGCAGCCTCACGCTCGACACCCGTGACGCTCTGCTCAAAGGCGGCGCCACCGGCCCCGCCCTCATTGCCGGCGACCCCGACAAGAGCCTCCTCATGCAGGCAGTTCGCTACGCCGACGAAGACCTCCAAATGCCCCCGCTCAAAAATGGTATCGGCGGCAAACTCTCCCCGGAAAAAATCGCCGCCCTCGAAACTTGGATACGCCTCGGGGCCCCCGATCCACGCACCGGCGCCGTCATCGCCGCCGCCCTCGACATGCCCCGCGCCCGCCAACACTGGGCCTTTCAACCTCTCCCACCCGCCCCAGCACTCATCTCCCCATCCCCAGACCGCCTCGACGCCCTCGTCCGCGCCAAACTGACCGCCGCCCACCTAACCCCCGCCCCCGCCGCCGACGCCCGCACCCTCCTCCGCCGCGTCACTTACGACCTCACCGGACTCCCGCCCACCCCCGAAGAGATGGACGCCTTCCTCAGCGACTCCGCCTCATCCGCTCCGGTCTCCCCGGCTCTCCAGCCTTCCGTCGCTTCCTCTTCCCCATCCGCCCTCGACACCGCGTACACTCGCGCCGTAGACCGCCTCCTCGCCAGCCCCCGCTACGGCGAACGCTGGGGCCGCCACTGGCTCGACGTCGCCCGCTACGCCGACACCCAGGGCTACCTCGTCGGCAACGCCGAACGCCGCTTCGCCTACTCCCACACCTACCGCGACTACGTCATCCG
>CAMATV010000172.1 GCA_945861235.1 Opitutus sp. GAS368 | reverse complement strand
CCCCAGCCCGCCACTCAGGTTGATTCCGCCTCGTCACTCCTCAGCGCCTACTGCGTCGACTGCCACGACTCCACGACGAAAAAGGGCAACCTTTCCCTCGAAGGCCTCGACGCTAAGAATCCCGCTCACCTCGCCCGCGACCCCGCTCTCTGGGAAAAAATCATCCGCAAGCTCGACCATCGCCAGATGCCTCCCGTCGGCGAAGACCGCCCAGCCGCGCCCGTCTACGTCACCGCCGTCACCGAACTCCAAGCCGCCCTCGACCGCCTCGCCGCCGCCGCGCCCAACCCCGGCCGCACCGACACCTTCCGCCGCCTCAATCGCACCGAATACCAAAACGCCATCCGCGATCTCCTCGGCGTTTCCATTGACGCCACCGCGCTCCTCCCCAACGACGAGCCGAGCCACGGTTTCGACAACGTCGCCGTCGGCAACCTCTCGCCCACACTCTTGGATCGCTACGTTTCCGCTGCCCAAAAAATCGCCCGCCTCGCCGTCGGCACACCCAGCAAATCCCCCGGCGGCGACACCTTTCGCGTCCGCCCCGACGTCACGCAGGAGGGGCACGTCGAGGGTCTACCGCTCGGCACCCGCGGCGGCATCTCGATCCCGTATCTGTTTCCCCGCGACGGCGATTATCAGGTCCAGGTCCGCCTCCAGCGCGACCGCAACGAGCAAGTCGAGGGCCTCAAACGCCCGCACGACATCGAGCTCCTCGTCGACCGCGATCGCATCGCCCTCGCCACGGTCAAGCCGCCCGGCGCCGACAAAAATGCCGAGGCCGTCGATCAACACCTCACCTTCCGTTTCCCCGTCAAAGCCGGCCAACACACGCTCGGCGTGACCTTCCCCAAGGATCCCTCCCCCGTCCTCGAGAACGAGCGCGCCCCGCTCGCCTCGCAGTTCAACATGCACCGCCACCCGCGCACCGCGCCGGGCGTCTTCCAAGTCACCATCACCGGCCCCTTCGACGCGAAGGGCGCCGGCGACACCCCGAGCCGCCGCCTCATCTTCGGCGCCCTCTCCCCCTCGCCCGCCGGCGCACCCTCCGTCTCGGCTAGCACCGAAGACTCCCGCGCGCGCCAAATCCTCGCCCGCGTGCTCCGCCGCGCCTACCGCCGCCCCATCACCGACGAAGATCTTCGCAAACCCCTCCAGTTCTTCCGCGAGGGACGCGACGAATTTCTCGCCGCTTCCTCACCCGTATCCTTAAAGTCCCCACCGCAAATGGCCGACTCACTCGCGTCCGCGAGCGTCGAAGCCGGCATCGAAAACGCCCTCAGCGCCATTCTCGTCAGCCCGCAATTCCTCTTCCGCATCGAAGCCGATCCCGCTGGCCTCGCTCCCGGCACCGCCTACCGCGTCAGCGACGTCGAACTCGCCTCGCGCCTCTCGTTTTTCCTCTGGGGCAGCATCCCCGACGATGCCCTCCTCGACGCCGCCGAGCGCGGTGAACTGCGCTCGCCTGCGAATCTCGACACCCATGTCCGCCGCATGTTGGCCGACGATCGCTCAAAAAATCTCGTCAATAATTTCGCCGCGCAATGGCTCCATCTCCGCGGCCTCGCCGCCGTCACGCCCGATGCGCGCCGGTTCATCGACTTCGATGAAAACCTCCGTCAGTCGATGCGCCGCGAGACCGAAGTTTTCTTCGAGCACATCATTCGCGCCGATCGCCCGATCACCGAGCTCCTGAGCGCCGACTACACCTTCCTCGATGAACGCCTCGCCAAACACTACGGTATCCCGCACGTCTTCGGCAGCCAGTTCCGCCGCGTCTCCTTCGCCGACGATCCCCAGCGCCAGCGCGGCGGCCTCCTCCGTCACGGGAGCATCCTCACCGTCACGTCCTACGCGACCCGCACGTCGCCCGTAATTCGCGGTCACTGGATTCTCGCCAACCTCGCCGGCGAGCCGCCTCCGCCTCCTCCCCCGAACGTCCCTTCCCTCGACGACAACATCGTCTCCGCCTCGCTCCCCATCCGCCAGCGCCTTACCAAACACCGCGAAAATCCCGCCTGCGCCAGTTGTCACGACGTGATGGATCCCGTCGGCTTTGCGCTCGAAAACTTCGACGCCGTCGGCCGTTGGCGCACCGAGGAAGACCACCACACCGTCGACGCCAGCGGCGGTCTCGCCGACGGCAGTAAGTTTAATGGCGTCGCCGGCCTCGAACGCGCACTCCTCCTCCGCCCCGAACTCTTCGCCGGCACCTTCGCCGAAAAACTCCTCACCTTCGCCCTCGGCCGCGGCACCACCCCCACCGACGCCCCCGCCCTCCGCGCCGTCGTGCGCCGCACCCAGTCCGAACACTACCGCTTCTCGTCCGTCATCCTCGGCATCGTCAACAGCGTCCCGTTCCAAATGCGCCAAACCCCATGACGCCGCCCTCAAAGTCCCCCACCATCATCGGCCATCTTTCTCTTTCTTCTTTCTCTTAATCTTTCTCCTCCCCAAACCCCTGAAAAAAGGGAAAGATAAAGGGGAAAGAGAACACTCCCCCTCTCGCCCCCGCTCTCTCCCAACCCATCCGCCATCTCCCCCGTCCCCCCCATGAGCACCTTCCTCACCCGCCAGTCCCTCCCCCGTCGCACCTTCCTCCGTGGCATGGGCGCCACGCTCTCGCTCCCGCTCCTCGACGCGATGATCCCCGCCGCCACCGCTGCGACGCTCACCGCCGCCAAACCCACCCGCCGGCTCGGCTACGTCTTTATGCCCATGGGCTGCGACCAGTCGCGTTGGACGCCCACCGCCACCGACGGCACGCTCTCCACCCTCTCGCCGATCCTCGAATCCCTCGCGCCCCACCGCGACCACCTCACCGTTCTCACCAACATGGAGCTGCGTAACGCCTACCCCGGCTCGCACGCCACCTCCAACTCCTCCTTCCTCAGCGCCGCCAAAGCCAAGCACACCGAGAGCAACGATTACCACCTCGCCACCACCGCCGACCAACTCGCTGCCCAACAAATCGGCCAGGTCACCCAGCTCCCCTCGCTCGAACTCGCGATGGACATGCTCCAAACCACCGGCCAGTGCGACAACGGCTACGCCTGCGTTTACCAAAATAATCTCTCCTGGTCCTCGCCCACCACGCCCCTCCCCTACGAAGCCCACCCGCGTGTCGTCTTCGAACGCCTCTTCGGCGAGGGCGGCAGCGTCGCCGAACGCCGCGCCGCCCTCCGCAAACGCGCCAGCCTCCTCGACTGGGTGACCGAAGATATCGCCAGCCTCAAACGCCGCCTCGGCCCCGCCGACCAAGCCAAAGTCAGCGAATACCTCGACACCGTCCGCGAGGTCGAACGCCGTATCCAAAAAGCCGAGTCCGACGTCGCGAAGAACAATCTCCCCGCCGACCTCGACCGCCCCCTCGGCGTCCCCGCCACCTACACCGATCACGCGAAGCTCATGCTCGACCTCCAAGTGCTCGCCTTCCAAGGAGACATCACGCGCGTCATCACTTTCCAACTCGCCCGCGAGACCAGCAACCGCACCTACGCCGCCGAGACCGGCGTCGCCGATCCGCATCACCCGCTGTCCCACCACGGCAATGACCCGGAAAAAATCGCCCGCATGGCGAAGATCAACGCCTTCCACGTCTCGCTCTTCGCCTACTATTTGGAGCGCCTGAAAGCCACGCCCGACGGCGAAGGCACGCTCCTCGATCACACGATGCTCCTCTATGGCTCCGGCATCGGCAACCCCAACATCCACGACCACACAAACCTCCCGACCATTGTCGCCGGCGGCCGCGCGTTCGGGATCAAGGGCAACCGCCACCTCACCTACCAAGATCCCGTCCCCCTCGCGAATCTCCATCTCACCCTCCTCGACAAAGCCGGCGTCAACATCGACTCCTTCGCCGACAGCACCGGCAAAGTCACCGACCTCTTCCGCCCGCTGACGGTGTGAGGCTCCCGATCGGCTCCACGCGATCGTGATGCTTTTGTCTCACGTAGTGCTATGAATCACCGCGACACCGAGGCACCCATCGCAAACTCGCCTATGCCCTCCTGCCGCCGCTTCCCGGACTACCGGCGTTCGCGTCTGACCTACTCAACTCGCAGTGAAAAAAATTCCGTCATGATCCACCAAAATACCGAGACGCAGAAAGCGAACCCACCCCACCCTTTCTCAGTGAATTTATGCCTCTGGAGTTCACTCCTGCTCGCGATCGCCTTTACCTTCACCGCCCACGCTGCGTCCCCCCTCGCCGACGCCGTCGAACAACGCGACGCCACCGCGATCCGCACGCTCCTCGCCGACTCCGCCATCGACGCCCCGCAACCCGACGGCACCACCGCCCTCCACTGGGCCGCGCGTCACGACGACCTCGCCGCCGCGAAATCTCTTCTCGCGGCCAAGGCCAATCCCAACGCCCAAAACCGCTACGGCGTCACCCCGCTCTCCCTCGCCTGCACCAACGGCTCCGCCCCCCTCGTCACTCTCCTCCTCGACGCCGGCGCCGATGCCAACTTCGCCCTCCGCGGCGGCGAGACGCCCCTCATGACCGCCGCGCGCACCGGCCGCCTCGCCGCCGTCCAAGCCCTCCTCGCCCGCGGCGCCCGCGTCGACGATAAACTCCCCTCCGGCGGCCAAACCGCCCTCATGTGGGCCGCCCACGAAGGCCACGCTGACGTCGTCGCCGCACTCATCGCCGCCCAAGCCGATTTCCGCAAACCCGTCGACACCGGTTTCACACCTCTCCTCTTCGCCGCCCGCCGCGGCCACGCCGCCGTCATTCGTTCGCTGCTCAAAGCCGGCGTCGACGTCAACGAGCCCACCGCGCCCGCGAAAAGGGTCACCAACAAACAACCACGCTCCGGCACCACCGCCCTCATCATCGCCATCGAAAACGGTCATTTCGAACTCGCAGCCCAACTCCTCGATCTCGGCGCCAATCCCAACGACCTCCGCTCCGGCTTCGCCCCGCTCCACGTCCTCACCTGGGTCCGCAAACCCGACAGCGGCGAAGACGACGGCCAGCCCGTCCCCGACGGCTCCGGCCTCTACACAAGCGAAGACCTCATCCGCCAACTCGTCGCCAAGGGCGCCGACATTAACCTCCGCCTCACCGGCGGCCCCTCCGGTGGCGGTCGCATCAATCGCAAAGGTGCCACGCCCTTCCTGCTCGCCGCCGACACCGCCGACACTCCCTACCTCAAACTCCTCCTCTCCCTCGGCGCCGATCCCACGCTCACCAACGTCGATGGCATCACCCCTCTCATGGCCGCCGCCGGCCTCGGCACGCGCGCCGTCGAGGAAGAAGCCGGCACCGAAGACGAAGCCGTCGAAGCGGTCACCTACCTGCTGAGTCTCGGGGCCGACCTCAACACCGTCTCGGCCATCGGCGATACCGCGATGCACGGGGCCGCCTTCGCGAATTTCCCGAAGGTCATCAAGCTCCTCGACGCCAAGGGTGCGAAGCTCGAAGTCTGGAACACGAAAAACAAAAAAAATTGGACCCCGCTGCTGATCGCCGAAGGCCACCGCTACGGAAATTTCAAACCCGGTTTCTCCACCATCGCCGCCTTCCACGAAGTCCTCCGCGCCCACGGCCTTACCCCGCCGCCGCCCACTCCCGCTGTTCCCGTCAAAGGCTACGAAGCCCTTTGATTCGCCGGACCGGCGGTATTTCTGCCGCCGTGCTGGAGTACCTCAGCCGTGCTCCGGCGTCACGCTCATCACGATATCCCACTTCGCCGCGAGCTCGCCCAACTTTGATCCCGCCAACGCGGCAAAATCCACCGTCACGTTCTCGCGCTGCCGCGGGTCCTTGATGCCTTTCCAAACGCCATCTTTCTCATTGCCGGGGTGGCCCTTGATATAGCACTGCGAGACCAGTTCTTTTTTGCCCCGTAACTTGACCGCCAGATGGATGTGCGGCGCACGCCCGGGATACGGCACCGGCTTGATCGTCCGAAAAACATATTCGCCCGTCGACCCCGTGACAAAGCGTCCGAAACACTGGAAATTCGCGTCCCGCTTCGCCTTTTCTCCGCCCGTCTTCGAGTGGAGGTAGACCCCCGTCGCATCGCACTGCCAGATCTCGATGGTCGCATTACGAATCGGTGAACCCGCCGCCGTGAGCAACCGCCCACTGAGCCACGCGATCTCCCCCACCGCCGGCGTCAGCCGGTCGTTCACGACGATCAAATCGTTGTCCGTATCGAGCGGCAGCACGTCGGGATAAAACGGCCCTTCCGTCTGCCGGGGCGTCAGCGCGAGTTGCTCGGCAAACAGGCCAGGCACGGCAACGAGGGCTGAACCGAACGCCATGTGACGAAGGAACTGACGGCGCGGTACGTAGACTTCAAACGCCCGGGACGGAAGCGCGATGTTCATCTCTGAATAAGACGCGCCTTTTCCGAAATAGTCACGGCCTGACTCATCGGATCGATCCGTGTCCATCCGTGTTCATCCGTGGTTAAATTTTCCGATCTTCGGCTTGCGGCCCGGTATTTTTCAGATGTGCGGTTTGCACGTGAAGGGCCGCCGCTCGACGGCGTGCCGGATCGATTCGCAGCGGGACGGTCCACCGCCCAAGCGGCCAATTTCCCGAATCTCCAGCCCAGTTCGGAAACGATCTCACTGCGCATGCCCGTCTGGATGCTCCACAAACTAAAGACCCGCGCCAACCAGCGCGGGGTCCCCTACCAAGCCCACCTTAAGCAAATCCTCGCAAACTCGTTGAGTGATTAACTCACCCGCAGCCCCCTCACCCCACCCGCGCAAACGCCACAATCTCGTTCTGCTCGCGGTGGTTCGTCCAAAACTTCTCGCCATCCCACGCCAACGCCCGCGCTTGAAACGGAATGCGCGCCACGTCCTCGATCTTCAGCTCACCCGATCCCGCCGACTTCACGTCGACCCGCGTAAGCCAATACTCGTTCGTCTCCTCCGCATCCGTCGTCACGAGGTAGAGCACTCCGTCGACAAACACCTGCCCGCAAATCCCGTGCGGCACGCCGATCACGCGCTCCGCGTTTCCATCCGCGCCCAGCGCGATCACTTTTTTTGGATACCATTGGCTCACGTGCAGGCGTTGCCCGTCATAGCTGAGTTGTGACCCGGTGTCGTCCGGACAGGGCCAACCCCATGTCGCGTCGAAGCCCGTTCCCGGCACCAAGCGCCGCACGAC
>CAMATV010000171.1 GCA_945861235.1 Opitutus sp. GAS368 | reverse complement strand
TTCGGCGGCACGAAGCGCAACCGGCTCTTCATGACGGCGAGCACGAGCCTCTACGCCGTCTACGTCGAGACGCGCGGCGCGCACATCACGTAAGGGCAGCAAACGGATTCAGGGCAGTAAACGGGGTTGAGAATCTCTCATTCAATTCCTTGAGACACCCGGCCGCCGCTGAGGTGGGCTAACCCCGTTTACGACCTTTAGAATGTGAACTGCCCGCAAGGCCTACGGTGGGGCCTGCGACGAGTAGATTGGCCTGTCGCCGCCTTCGATAAATTCTTCCGCCGACCACAGCGGTAAACGCTGAGGTCGCCCTGTCTGATTACCCGCCTGCACCCTCGCTGAATAACTCGTCCCCAGTGCAAAGTTTGGCCCCATTTCAGGTCTCCGCATTAAGTGTCACCGATCTACTCCGATCGAACCGTGCGCACTTCCGGCGGGACGCTCTCAACACAGTGCCGCCGTCGGAACAGCCCCAGCACGAGTACGCCAGCGTGCGCAGCGTTCGTCGCCGGCTCAGGGATGGCGGACGCTGGAGGGGAAAGCATCTCGATGCCGAACTCGCCGCTGGTAAACGTGAAGGCGCGGACGTGGTCGATGAGACCGGAGAAGTTCTAGAAGAAGTTCTGGGGGCCGTCGCGCGCAGAGCCGGTCAAGAAACTCCCAGTCGCATAAGCGTACCCAAGGCCTTCGACGAAGAAGCGATTGGCGCCTTCGTCGCGCACAACGGCAGCGTGGAACGAGCGATGATTCCCGCTGCCCGGCTCCGCCTCAAAACCTCCCGCGTACTCCCACGGTCCAAACCGCGCCGTATTCCTGGTTACTGAGCAGGAGGCCGGGCTCGTTCACAAAGGCTCGGATGGGCGCGTTCGTGATGTTGCGTCCGCTGAGGGTGACTTCGTAGGTCTGGTTAAGTTTATAGCCGCCGCTAACGTCGAACATCAGCCGTTCATATTGCCACTGGGTCTGCGTGGCGGCGATCGACGTAATCCGCGCCGACGCCCACGTCGAGCGCAGCTGCAGATTGAACAGGTGGTTGCTGAACCGGATGCCGCCGTTGACCGCTTTCGGCACCACCGCCGCGAGCCGGATATCCGGAGCCGCGCGGGAGACAGAACCGAAAACACTCAAACCGCGCGCGAAACCCGGCATGAACACGAGCTGCTGACTGTATTCAACCTCAACACCCTTGATTTTGCGAATGCCGTCGAGGTTCGTGGGCTGCAGAAACCGATAGCCGACATAGTCCGGGTCGTCGCCGTAACCGGCGGCCTCCGCCGACACCTGGGTATTGGCCGTGCCCATGTTCTTCACGGAGAGCTCATAGGCCGAGACCGTCACGGTGCCGGCCGGCTCGATGAAATACTGCACGCTCGCAAAGTATTTGTCCGACGTCTCCGGTTTTAGGTCCGGGTTGGGAATCGCGACGGTGAAGTTCGTTTCGTTGACGGTGATGATGCCCGCGAGGTTGTTGTAATCGGGACGGCCGATCGACTGGCTGGCGGCGAGCTGCAGGTTCAGGTTTTTCGTCAGGGCATATTTTGCCCCGCCGCTGAAAAAGAGATTGTCGTAGCCGCCGTATTTTTTACGCCGCTCGAAGTTACGATACTGATACGTGAGATAGGGGATGGTGTTCGCCGTAAAGCCGGCGGCCCGCACCAGCGCCGTGGGCAGCACGTCGAACACTTGCCCGAGCGTGCGGGTGCGCTCTTCGCGGACTCCGAGATTCAACCGCAGCCGGCTCCAGCGGGTACTCGCTTCGACATAACGACCGTCGATCTGCTCCTTAATCCCGCGCCCGGTCGTGCGGTCGATGACAAAATTTCCATAGGTGTTCTCGGCGAAATATTCCGGATGCGCCCGATACAGTTTTAGCATCTCGGTGTCGTTCGGAATCGGGATGTTCATCGCCGCTAGGTTGTCGCCCTGTTTCGAGTCGAACAGTCCCGGCGTCGTATGGGGAATCATGACCGTGGTGGGGTTGAGCTGGTTTCCGCTCGGGCCGACGTAAGTCCAGGTCAGCGCACCGGTCCGGTTGAGGTCGTAGGTTGTCAGGCGGGTTTTCACGCCGGCCTGGAGGGTGATCGGCAATCCGAGGGTGAAGGTCTTCTTCGCATCCAGGTAGCCGAGAAACACCTGGCTCTTCCCGATGCGGGCGGAGCTGCCGATGTTGTTGGGGTTGGCGTCGACGCGGTTGTAGTTCGCGAGATCGGTCCAGGCCGGTCCGGACAATTGGGTCAGCTGCCAGTCGGTCGTCGTCGGACCGCTCCGGCGCGCACTCCAGCTCATGCGCGTGAGCCGGTTGATCGCGGCGGTGAAGTAGCCGGAGCGAAGGTCCTCGTAGTGCGTCTTGCTGCGCGAATAGCCACCGCTGGCGGTGACCACGATATCGTTGAGCTTGTATTCGAGTTTAGGTGTGTACGTGGCGGTTTCGTTGAATTTGTGGCTATGGCCGATGTTTTGCTCGAGCCTCGTGTTGATGTTGGCGGTGGGCTGGGCCAGCAGGTAGGTCAGCGTCGAGGAGGGATCGATCTGGGCGGTGGCGGCGCGAAACGTCAGCGTGCGCGCATTGATCTCGTCGTTGAGATGAGAACCGGCCGTGCGCAGCGAAAAAACTAGGTGCGGCGTGAATTTGTAGTCGAGATTCAGCCCGAACGCGGCGCGGGTCGTGATCTTCGGATTGTCGCGAAACGTGAGCAGGTTGATGACTGGGCCTCGCGCAGCGAGAGTGTTGTCGATGGTCTGGACCAACGCGACCTGCTCGTTGAAAAGACTATTCGCCGAAAGGCTGAGCTGGATACCGAAGCGCCCGGCGAACGAATCCGCATAAGTGAAGAGCAGACCGGGACGAATCTTGCGGTGCGCGCCATCGCCCGGGCTCGGCGTGCGGGCGAGGGTGAATTCGTAGGGATTCGCCGTGAGGCTAGCCTGCGCGGTGATCTCGCGGCCCCGGCGCTCGAAGGCATTTTTGCTCCGCAGGTTCATCGTGCCGGCCGGCGCGTCGGCGTCCATGCTCGCGGTCGACGTCTTGTTCACCTCGATGGACTCGATGCTGGTGATCGAGGCCTGCTCGAATTCGAACTGCCGCGAGGTGCCGCCGAACGAGGCCGACGCCGCGGTGGCCATGCGCATCCCATCGATGCTCACCGCCGCGTATTTCGGATCGAGGCCGCCAATACGCACGGCGCGGGCGTCGGCATTGTTATAATCAATGACGATGCCGGGCACATACTTCATGAACTCACCGATGTTTCCGCCCGTGACGTCTCCGAAATTGTCCGACGCCACGACGTTCTTCATGTTCAGCGCCGCGCGTTGTTCCATGATCGCCTTGGCATTGCCCTCGCGTTCGCTTGAGACCTCGAATTTCGCGAGCTTGATCACGCTGTCGCCGCCGGCCGAGGTTCCGGTTCGGTAGGTCGAACCCTTGAGTTCGAAATCACGCGTCGCCGTTTGACCGGCTGGGAGCACGACTTGGCTGAACGCCCGATCGTAACCCGTGTAGGTGACCGATACGCTCACGTTTCCGGCCGGAATATTGGAAAGGACATAGGAGCCATCATCGCCGGAGACGGTCGTGAGGTTTGTGCCGTCGACCGCGACCTCCGCATGTCTCACGTATTCCTTCGTAGCCGGATTGAAGATACGACCGATGATCCTCCCCGTGGACGGCGACTGCGCTCGTAGGGAAACGTCGATGCCGAGTGCGCACATCACGGCGAGCCCGATCCGCGCCACTCCCCGTTGAAACACGCCGCGGGCGTTGACGGAGGTCGGTCGGCAAAAATACGATTTTAAACTTAACGGAGGGGTGAGGTGTGCCGGATCGGTGCCGGTCGCGAGGGTTGCGTTCATGGGGGAGGCGCCTTTACGGATCAAGATTGCCCGCAGCGTCTGAGCTGAGAACAACGCCTGTGTTTGCGGCGGCGAGCTAGAAAAGGTTACCGCTTACGCCGACGTCGACCGGTGGAAGGAGTCGAAGGGATCAGGTGTGAACAATCGACTCGTCAGCGTGTCCGCGCGCTAGCGCCTCGCACTCGGCTGGGCTTGGCCCGGGACCAAACTGTAAATAAAGTGATCCACACTCCGATTCCCCAATACCTCGGCGTTTTTCAACGTACTAATCTGTTTAAATCCCAGCCGCTTCACAATCGCCTGCCCGCGAGCATTGCCCGTCGCCACCCCGACAACGATCCGGGTAACGAGCAACTGCGTGAACGCGTGCGCAAATACGACCTGACAACACGGCGTCATCAGCCCCTGCCCCTGCGCCGCCGGCACGAGCCACCAACCGGGAAACGCCACCCGCGCCGCCGCGTCGATACGATTGTGGCCAATCCCACCGACCAACGTGCCCATCGACCAAATCCCGGCCTGATACGCCCGTGTCGCCGTCCGTTCCCGCAACGCTTCCGCGATAAATTTCTCCGAGTCGCCCACCTTACACGTCGCATCAACCCACGGCAGCCACTCACGCAAAGCCGCGCGGTTGGCATCAACCAGCGCAAACAACTCCGCCGCGTGTTCGGGCTGCAGCAGTCGCACCTCGAGGCCGGGATTTATTTTGTGCCGTAACATCGTGAGCAGAGAAGTCGCCTCCGTTGGGCCTCGCAAGCCCACGTGTGGCCATGGCGGCGCGCCACCGCTCATCCGCGACCACACTCAAACTCCCCTTCGTTCTCCGCATTTCTGCACCCGTGCCCACCCTCCGCGACCTCGCCTTCCTTCGCGGTAGCAACCTCGCCAACCCCGTACACATGGGATTTTTCGCCACCCGCGCCCGACTCAACCGCATTCGCGTTCAAGATGAGCTTAACAGGCGCGGCGGTAGGCGTCTGCTTGCAGGCGATTGTTACTTACGGAATCGCCTCTCAGCAGGCTACAAAAAGACCGTCATGCGGCGCTTCTTGAACGCGACGTGATTTCAACCCTTCCTCGCCAACAACGCCGCGAGCAATTCCGGCTGGATTTCGCCCTGCACCGCATGCAAATGATGCAGCACGCCCGTGTGGTCGTCCGGACTCGCAGAGGAAATCTCGATCATCCAGTCCTCCGTCTTGGCCGCCGCGACGACGACTTCGTCAGCCCACGCGATGACTTCGGTAGCCCCGACGGAGCCGTCGGCGATACCTTTCATAAAATATTCCGCCATCGTGCGGTGATTCGGTGGTGTATCCATAAGGGCGATCAGCAGATGAGCCGGTCGGCGAAACTCAACGGGATTCTTGGACGCGGATCCGCCGATATTCGATCTGGCCGTGGTCGCTCTCGACTCCGATGGGACCCGTGGCCGGCACCGTAAACGCATCGACGAGCACCTCCCCGTTGCACGTCGCGCGGGCGAGGCCGCCCCGCACCGTGATCACGATCTCATTCCAATCCAGCGGACGATAGTGCTTCAAAGTGAGCCACGGCCCCGCGATCGGAAAGTCGCGCATCTGGAGTTGCGGCTCACGGACGAAGACTCCGCTGTCGGCGTTGGGACTCGCCCGGAACTCCATTTTCAACACGAAGTCTTTCGGGAATTTCCGGGTCGTCATGAGCTTCCGGTGGGCCCGTTCCTCGCGCGCCACCGTGACGATCAGCCGGCCGTTGCGCACGGCAAACCGTCCATCGTCGCTCATCGTCTTGCCGTCAAAGGCCGGCTTATCCAAGTAGCCCCAGCCGGTCAGATCGCGGCCGTTAAACAGACTCTCGAATCCGGGCTCGGGCGAAAAATCATCGGGCCAAGCCGGTGCGAGCCCGACGGCTTCCATGATCGGCCGCAATGCGGCGGACAATTTGATGTACCCCGCCGAATTAGGATGCAGCAGATCGGGAAACTCCTCGGGCTTCGCGTCGCCCTGAGCGTTGGCGAACAACGACCACGTGTCGACCAGGGTGACCTGGGGCTCATCCTTGAGCAGCGCGTAGCAGAGCTGGTTGATCTTTTTAATCTGGTCGGCCGGACGCTTCTTCGTCGCCGAACTCGGAAACACATTGCACAGAACGACCGGCATTGCGGGGTTGTGCGCTTTCAGCGCCGCGAGGATCAGCTTGAGATTGCTCGCCGTGGATTCTGGCGCCGCGGCTTCTTCGAGATCGTTCGTGCCGATGAGCAACACAATGCCGCGAGGCTTCAGCGCAATAACGTCCTCCTGCAAGCGGAGCAGCACGCCGCGGGTCGTGTCGCCGCTGATGCCGCGATTGATGGTCTTAATTCCGGGGAAAAGCTGGTTAAGATTGGCCGCCCAACCTTGGGTGATCGAGTCGCCGAGAAACACGACGCCGTCCTGATCTTGCTTCACCCGCTTCGCCCACCCACTGCGTTTTTCCGTCCAAAGTTTCTGAAACCAGTCGTAGCGGCGAATCGGCCCCGTGCCCGCCAAGCCATCGTCAGTCGCCGGCAGCGCAAAATTGCTTTCGGCTGCGAGGGCGGACGCAGCCTTGGTCGCCGGTGCGGTTTGCGCTTGGCTCGTCACCGCGCAGAGCGAGGCCAAGCCAAAAATGAAGGGGGTGAGGATTTTCATAGGGAACTTTGGTTGGTTGAGCCGTTACGATTCGGTCGAAATGAGGAGCGTCGATCGGTAGGTAGATTACTTGGTCCAAGCCTTGTTGCCGACCTCGGCCAGCGGGATGCACGCCTCGAAACGCCCGGGCACCGGATCATAGTGCAGCACCGTTTTCCCGACCGTTTCCGACGTGAAATACCCGAGCACTGTCAGCTCTTTGAACTGATGAAAAAACGTTCGGGCCTTGGTCTTCGAGGCCTCGGCCAGCGTTGTTAGCAAAGCGTCCTGCTGCGTGTCCGACAGTTGGAGAAAGCTCTTTTTGTGCGCGGCGAGGCTGGCCGCCTCGACTTCTGCCAGGCCCGTTGCGACGACCTGCTTGTCCTCCGCCGCGAGATATTTGCCGAACATGAGATCGATAAAAGCCGGCACGCCCACGTCGCGTGCACCCGGCGTATCGGTGCGTGGAAGGATGCGTTCCGCCACGGCGCCGGCGATTGCGAACTGCTGCGCCGAGAGGTAAACGGGCTTCGCATTCACGCCCCCGGAGGGAGTCGCGGCCTGCATGACGCTGGTCAGCAACGACGGCGACAGCGCGACGCCGAGAAACAAGGTCGCGCGCTGGATGGCCTCACGGCGGGTCAGGGCACGCGCCTCGGTAGATTCAAAGGGAGCGGAGAGATTCATGGTCCGGATTT
>CAMATV010000170.1 GCA_945861235.1 Opitutus sp. GAS368 | reverse complement strand
CCCCGCCCCGGTGGCGGCGCACCGGCCGCACCTCGCCCACCGGCCGCCGTGAACAACGACTGGTTCGCCGCCGCGTTAAACAAGAAACGTTGAGTCGGGCTCACCGTCGCACCCTCACCGGCGGCGACGGCGCGCCAGAAGCCGTGAGGTTTTTCTCGATCCCCTCCTCCTTTCAGCCCCACCCTCGCCACGTGCCCGTCCGCCACGTGCGGCTTGATTTGCGCCGTAGCCCCGATTGTCTCGCGCTTCCTCCGTTCACCTTTGGCTACTCCTTCTCACCCCTTCCCCAGCCGCGTATCCTCCGTCACCGGACCTGACCAAGGGCTCTTTGCCACCACCGCCCTTGCTGTCGGCACCACCGTAGAGCGCTTCGCCGGTCCCACCGTTTTGTGGCGCGACGTGCCCGTTTCCGAGGTGTGTCACGCGATTCTTCTCGAAGGCGAGGAGTGGATGATCCCCACCACCGCCGCCCGTTTCATCAACCACTCCTGTGCGCCCAACTGCACCGTCGATGATACGCTCGCCGTCATCACCATGCGTGCCATCGCCGACGGCGAAGAACTCACATTCAGCTACGACTCCGTCACCATGGCCGAGTGGCTCGCCGCCCCGTCCTCATTTTTCTGGGACGCTCGCTGGACCTTTAAATGCCGCTGTGGCGCGCCCGCCTGCGTCGGCCACGTGGATCGTTACCGTGTGCGCGGCTACGAAAACCCGACCCCCGTCACGCCCGGCACCAAGCTCCGCCTCGGACCCGTCCCCGGCAAAGGCCGCGGCGTCTTCGCCACCGCGCCCATCGCCGCCGGCGAGCTTTTCGAACGCGCCCCAGTCATCATCAGCCCCGATACCGAGTGGCCCAACCTCGAAAAAACCCAGCTCTACCACTACTGTTTCGAGTGGGGTCCGGAGCACACCCACACCGCGATCGCCCTCGGCTACGCCTCGCTCTACAACCACTCCTTCACCCCCAGCGCCCGCTACCGGCTTCAGCTCGACGAGCACCTCATCCATTTCGTCGCCCTCCGCGCCATCGCCGCCGGCGAAGAAATCGTCATGAACTACAATGGCGAGCCCACTGACCTCACCCCCGTTTGGTTCGAATTGAAATAACCCCTCACGTATGGTCGCCCCCTCCTCACCCCGTCCTCTGTCAAAAAAATCCCGCACCCTCGGCCCCGTTGCCGACCTCGAACGCCATCTCCCCGCCGACTGGTGGCGCACGCTCTTCAACGCCACCTACGTCAAAACCGACGGCGACGTCGTGGAAAACGCCGCCAACACCACCGCCGACGTCGACCTCCTCCTCGCCGCCACCGGCCTCAAGCCCAGCGCCCGCGTGCTCGACCTGTGCTGCGGTCAAGGCCGCCACAGTCTCGAACTCGCCAGCCGCGGCTTCGGCCACCTCACCGGCCTCGACCGCTCGCACTACCTCATCCAACTCGCGCGCCGCCGCGCCCGCGCCGCACGCCTCACCGTCAATTTCCTCGAGGGCGACGCCCGCTCGCTTCCCGCCACCGACACCCCCTTCGACGGCGTCGCCATTCTGGGCAACTCCTTCGGTTACTTCGATTGCCAAGCCGAAGACCTCGCCGTGCTCGCCGCCGTCCGCGCCGCGCTGCGTCCCGGTGGTATCCTCGCGATGGATATTTCCGACGGAGATTGGGTGCGGAAAAATTTTGAGCCTCGGTCGTGGGAATGGATCGACCGGCACCACTTCGTCTGCCGCGAACGCATGCTCTCCGCCGATGGCACGCGCCTCGTCTGCCGTGAAGTCGTCACCCACACCGAGCGCGGCGTCCTCGTCGATCAATTCTACGCCGAACGTCTCTACGCGCGCGAACAACTCCACACCCTCCTCCTTGCCGGCGGTTTCGTCCGCCCCTGCGATCACGGCACCATTTTGAGCGGATCCGACCGCAATCAAGATCTCGGCATGATGTCGCACCGCGTCTTCGTCACCGCACACACCCCCGGCAAACTCCCCACCCGCTCCTCCCACACCGTCTCCCGCCGCCCAGATATTTCCGACGTCGCCGTCATCCTCGGCGACCCACGCCTCGCCGATGCCGTGAAACTCGACGGTAAATTTCAGCCCGAAGATCTGACCGCCGTGCAGCACCTCAAAACGGCCCTCGCCGAACTGCCCGGCTACCGTTTCCGCTTCCTCGACAACCACGCCACCCTCGCCGCTGATCTCCGCGCCCACCCGCCCGCCTTCGCCCTCAATCTCTGCGACGAAGGCTTCGTCAACGAGCCCCTCCACGAACTCCACATTCCCGCACTCCTCGAGATGCTGAGCGTGCCGTGCTCCGGTTCCGGCCCCGCATCGCTCGCTATCTGCTTCGACAAATCCGTCGTCAACGCCGCCGCCGCTACGATGGGCATCCCCGTGCCGCTCGAACTCTACGTCGGTCCCGGCGATACCGAGCTACCCACCCCCGCGAGTTTCCCAGTCATCGTAAAACCGGCCTGCGGCGACGGCAGCGTCGGCATCACCGCCGAGAGCATCGCGCAAAACCGCGCCGAACTCGTCGCCACGCTCGCCCGGCTCCGCGCCGAGCTCCCCGGCCGTGCCTTGCTGGTGCAGGAACTCCTCACCGGCCCCGAATATACCGTCGGACTCATCGGCAACCCCGCGCAAGGTTTCCAACTGCTCCCCGTCATCGAAGCGGATTATTCCCGGTTGCCGGCCACGTTGCCCCACATCCTCGCCTACGATTCCAAATTCCGGCTCGATTCCCCCTACTGGACCGACATCCGCTACGTCTCCGCCCGGCTCGACAAACACCGACTCGGCCTGCTCCACGATTACTCAAAGCGACTCTTCGAACGCCTCGGTTGCCGCGATTTTGCGCGTATCGATTTCCGCGCTACCGCCGACGGCACGTTGAAGCTCCTCGAAGTTAATCCGAACCCCAGTTGGCGCTGGGACGACGATCCCGCCATCATGGCCGGCCTCGCCGGCTGGAGCTACGCGGAACTCCTCGGCCGCCTGATCGCCGCCGCTCAGGCGCGCGTGCAATCCTCCGCAGTCCCCGCCAAACTAGCCGCGTCGTAATTCCGGCCCAGCCACCGCGGGCTCACCGCAACGTTCCCGATTTTCTCATCACCACTTGTCAAGTCGTGACTTGACAAGTCACCGTTTGATTAAACGCTTTCTTTCATGACCCCGTCCTTCTTCGGTCGCGCCACCGAGCTCGCCGAGCTCGCCGCGGCGTGGACCGGCCCACGTTCTGCCTTCATCCCCATTTACGGCCGCCGCCGCACCGGCAAGAGCCGCCTCATCGTCGAGTTCGCTGTCGGCAAGCCCGCCATCTACCACGTGGGCAAGCAAGGGCCCGCACCGCTCCAACGCCGGGAGTTTCTCCAGCTCGCCGCCGTCACCCTCGACGAACCGCTCCTCGCCCAAGTCCCCGTCGAGACCTGGGCCGAAGCCTTCCGCCTCGTCGACGAACGCTGGCAAGGCCCGGGCAAACTCCTCATCGCGCTCGACGAATTCCAGTGGACCACCGAGAGCAGTCCCGAATTGCCCAGTGTCATTCAAGAGGCGTGGGATCGCCGCTGGCAAAAGTCCGGCAAGATCATGCTCATCCTCTGCGGCTCCTACCTCGGGTTTATGGAGCGCGAGGTCCTCGGCAAAAAAAGCCCGCTCTTCGGCCGCCGCACCGCCCAGCTCCTCCTGCGCCCCTTCGGCTTCCGCGAGTCGGCTGCGTTTCATCCGGGCTGGTCTCACGCCGATCATGCCCAAGCCTATTTCGTCTGCGGCGGCCTCCCCGCCTACCTCGAGTGCTTCGACCGCGACCGCTCGATCGAGCAAAACCTCGCTGCCAATTTTTTTCGCGACAGCGCCGCGCTGGCCCGGGAACCTGAGTTTCTCCTCCGCGAGGAACTCCGGGATGTCGCCAACTACCACGGCGTCCTCCACGCCATGGCCGCGCTTGGCGAAACCACCAACGGCGGCATCGCCCGCGCCGCCGGCCTCGGCGACCGCGCCCTCCCCTACTACCTCGGCACGCTGATGGAGCTCGGTTACGTGCGCCGCCGCCATCCGCTCCACGGTGCCGCCAACACCGCGCGCGAGACCCGTTACGCCATCGCCGATCCGCTCCTCCGTTTCTGGTTTCGTTTTGTCTATCCCAACCTCAGCCGCATCCCCGTCCTCGGCCCCGAGCGCTCGGTGCGCGAACTCGTCCGTCCGCACTTCGACGCCTTCTGCGGCGAAGCCTTCGAACGTCTCTGCCGCGAAGCGATTCCGCTGCTCCACGCTGCGGAAACAATCACCGCCACCACCACCATCGGCGAATTTTGGGCGAAGGATGTGCAGATCGACACTGTCGCCCTCCGCGACGATGGCGTGATCGAATTGGGCGAGTGCAAATGGGGCGCGGTTCGTTCCCCTGCCGCTCTCCGCGCCGAGCTCGCGACGAAAATTCCGTCCTTCCCCAATCGTCGCGCCGCCACCGTCCGCCTCCGCTACTTCACGCGCGACCGCGTGCGCCCGCCCATCGCTGTCAGCGGCGCGCCTCACGAAACCTGGCACCACCTCGCTGCGCTCTACGCGGGCGGCTAACATGAGCTCACGGAAACTGATCGAGGGAGGGCTGGCGCTTGCCGCCACGCCGTATTTTTTCGTCGCGCAGCGGCCCGTCGGCAAGCAGCGGCCCTCCACTCCACTGCATGTATCCAGCTCAGCCTTCCCGGAATCCTCCGCGGCACTTTGCCTGGCCCCCATGCCTCTCACCACAATTCTCGTGCGCTGTATCCATCTGTGATTGACGGCCGCACTCCGCAACGACGCCGTCGAAGAGTCCGCCCGCCTCTTCCGTCCCAACGATCACGTCGCGCGCGTCCGCGTCGACCTCAGGTCAGACCACCGCGACGCCGGTGCCGTCAACGAAATATTCCGCCGCGAATTCGCGACCGCAGACTCGACGCTTCGGACCACAGCAAACCTCGGGCCTTCGCTCCGTGGTTCCCGCCTTCCGCCCTCAGCTCCCAACGCTCAACTACCCTCCACCCTCAGCGGTAAGGTTGGTGCAACGCGACCGGCTTGCTCTTGGCCCGCAACCGCAAATTCAACATCTCGACGCCGAACGCGAACGCCATGGAGAAGTAGATGTAACCTTTCGGGATGTGCTGCCCGAGCGCCTCGCCCACCAAGGTCACGCCGATCAGAATCAGGAAACTCAAGGCCAGCATCTTCAGCGTCGGGTGCCGGTTCACGAAATCGCTGATCGCACCGGCAAACACCAACATGACACCCAGCGCGACCACCACCGCCGTAATCATGATCCACAGCTCATTCGCCATGCCCACCGCCGTGATCACGGAATCAAGCGAGAAGACCACGTCGAGGATGAGGATTTGCACGATCACCGCCTTGAACGAGGCCACCTTGCCCCCGGCCGTCGAGTGACCGTCCTCGCCCTCCAGTTTTTCGTGCACCTCGATGACGCTCTTGCCGATCAGAAACAGACCGCCGAGCAGCAAAATCAAACTTTTGCCGGTGATGTCCGCATTCAATACCGGGAGCACGAAGAGCACCTGGGTGAGACCCATCAGCCAAGAGATGCTGCACAGGAGCAGAATTCGCGTCACCAGCGCGAGCATCAGTCCGAGTTTCCGCGCCTTGACTTGCTGCTCCGGCGGTAATTTTCCGGCGAGAATCGAAATGAAGATAATGTTATCGATGCCGAGTACGATCTCGAGCCCGGTCAGCGTGAGCAGTGAAATCCAAACCTGCGGATCGGTGAGCCATTCCATAGTGCTGAACATTGAGTATGCCCCGCTCTCGCGGTCAATCCGACCGTGCGTAAAGTTTCTGGGCCCGACTCACACGCCGATCCACGCGAGCCCAGCCCGCAACCAGAGCGGAATGACGAACACCCCGAGAGCCGTCGTCCCGAGCACGATCTGCACCGCCGTGCGCGGATGCCCACCATAGACCCGCGCAATGATGATCGAAACCAAGGCCACCGGCATCGCCGCCTGCACCAGCATCACCCGCTTCAACTCGATCGAGCACGGCAGATATTTTGCCACAACCAGCATCACCACCGGGAGCACACCCAACCGCAAAGCCATCGCCGCACCCGTCACCTTCGCGTCGAATAGCCCGCCCGGCGTGTTAAGATAGTTCGCTAAATTCACGCCCGTCATGATGAGGCCGAGCGGGATCGCGCACACCGCGAGGGTGTGGATCGTCTCCATCACCAGCTTCGGCAGCAGGGGCGTCACGCCCCCGAGATTGCAGGCCACCGCCAAGGCGAGCGCGATCAGCATCGGGCTCACCAATTTGCGCCACCCCTCGCGAAACGAGAGTCCGCTCAACACCAACACGCCCACCGTCCAGATCGCGATTTCGACCCCCACATTGTGCACGAGCAGCACTCCGCGGCTCTCCGGCCCCCACAGCCCCGCCATAATCGGCAGCGGCAGGTAGCCGTAATTAGTTACCCCCACCGCCAGTGCAAACGTCCGCATCCCCGTGCCCACCTGCAGACCGATCCACTGCGCCACCAGCAGCCCCGCACGAATCCCGACCACCGTCATCACAAACCCCACGAGCGGGGGCAGCAGCAGATTTTCCGGCACCCGCAACGCCGCGTTACTTGCCACCGATTCGAACACAAAACACGGGGAACACACATTGACGACGAGCCGCATGAGACTCGTCTCCGCCTCCCCCTCGACCCAATGCACCCGCCGCACGACCACCCCGATCGCGATCACCGCGAACACCGGAAGCACCAGCAGCAGCAATTGCCAGTAAGACATCATGCGGTGCCGCCCCCCATCCCTTGCCCCGCCAGCCATCCCGTCGTCCACGCACTCTGAAAATTAAATCCGCCCGTCACCCCGTCGATGTCGAGCACCTCACCCGCAAAGTGCAGCCCCGCGCACACCCGGCTCTCCATCGTCTTGAAATCCACTTCCGCCAACTTCACGCCGCCACACGTCACAAACTCGTCCTTAAACAAGCTCTTCCCGACCACCTTCAACTCCGCCGCCGTGAGCTGCGTCGCGAGCGTGCCGAGCGCGGTGTTGCCGACCTGGGCCCACACCGTCGTCGCCGCGATTCCGGATGAAACGACCAGTCGTTCCCACAGCCGCTGCGGCATCGCCAGCGGACTCCACGTCGCGATCTGCTTCTTGGGATTCTTGTCTCGCACCGCCAACAGTTCCTTCACCAGCGACTCGCGGGT
>CAMATV010000169.1 GCA_945861235.1 Opitutus sp. GAS368 | reverse complement strand
GGTGCCGCGGGTGGAATCGAGTCGGTCATTTGCGTGAAAACGATTCAGTCGCAACTCATCGCGCCGACGATCAATCTCGAGAATCCCGATCCTGACTGCGATCTCGATTACGTGCCGAATGTCGCCCGCGCCGCTAGAGTGCAAACGGTGTTGAGCAACAATCTCGGCTTCGGCGGGCAAAACGCCTCGGTGGTATTCCGAGCACTCGGGGTGGGCTAGCAAGAGCCCCTTGCGCTCGGTCCAAGTCGTGCGAAAAAAAGCCCGCGATCAGGTGATCGCGGGCAATAGAGGAGGCCTCCGAGGGCTAGGCTTTTTCGACAAGACCCGCTTTAATGGCCTTAACGGAGACCCAGACGCGCTTGGTGCCGCCGTTGGCCGTCTTGATGCGAATGCGCTGAAGGTTGGGGCGGAACTTGCGCTTCGTGATGCTCGTCACGTGCGTGCCGATGCCGCCGCTCTTTTTAGACTGACCCTTGCGGTTGATGATCGAGCCCTTGACGGGACGGCGACCGGTGATTGCACAGATTCTGGCCATGATGGTTTCTAGTTGGTTAAAGGTTCAGAGATAAAAGTCGGGCAGTTGGCGAAGCAAGGGGAATTTTGGGTTATCGTAGCGCGTGGAGGACTTGGAATTTGTGGCCAAGGTGTGCCGGATGCAGCAGTTGCAGCAACGCGAGCTTGCGCTGACTCAGCCGTGCGGCCTCGGCGGCAGTCGTGGCGGCGATAAAATCGGCGGCATGGCGGATGAGAAACGTCTCCTGCGAGTCCAGCGTGGTCACGGGGAAGCCGTTAGCCTCCAGCGCTGCTGTTAGCCAGTCCCAGCAAATGTGGCAGGTGAGATCTTGTTCGCCGGGGCGGCCCAGGAGGTCGTTTGACTGAGCGTGACGGTAATAGGCCCGCAGCGTCCCAGCCGGGAAATTCTCCAAAAGATCGCGTAAACTTTTGCCGTAGTCGAACGCCACGAAGAGCCCGGTCCAGGGCTGCTGGGCAATTTTCTCGGCCAGTGCGGTCGCGCCATGAGGTTGGTCGAATCGGTAGTGCTCGGTGCCAGCTGCGGGAGCGTTGGCATTAGCCCCGTGCGGGGGCGGCAGCTCAACTTCGATGAAGTGGTCTCCTACGAGGGCGACACCGATTTCCCGCCACGCGCCATGGTGAAAGATGCTCCGCGTGCACGGTTGAGCGTCGAAGAGTTCATTGGAAAATACGATGCACTGCCCGGTCAGGATGAGCGGTTCGCCGACCCGGAGCGTGCGCACTGCGGCAAAGGGATGGGCTACGCCCGACAGAATGCTGTGATTTGGTTCCGCCCCGATTTCGACGAAGGTGTGGGTGCCCGGGTCGCGGCGGTCGAGCAGGCGCACGCACGCGGCGGCGACAAGTTCACCGAAAATCTGGCCGCTCGTGCTCGCGGTGAAAAAATCTGTGCCGGCCGCGTAGCCGACCCGCGCTTGGTCTCGGCGGTAATAGCCGACCGTCGGGTGGTAGAGGGCGAGCTCCATGAAACGCGCGAAACTCATCGTGCCCGTCGTCCCTGCTTGGGCGCGAAAGCAGCTGATGAACTCGGGCGATGCGGACGACGATGGTGGTGTGACTGACGAACCCATTTACAAACCGAACCCGATGCACACACTCGGAGTGATGTTCAAACGGATTCTCACGCTGACCGCTGGCGCCGTGTTCGGGGTCGCGCTCACCGTCGCCGGTGCGCGCGTCGCGACCGCGTGGAATCTTTTCCCCAACCGCGACCTGAGTCGCTCGGCGAACTACGTGCGCGAAGTGATGCAGCTCGTGAGTGAACACTACGTGGATGCGAAGGCGGCGGCCTTCGACCAACTCGCGAAGTCGGCCCTGCATGGGATGGTCGAGTCGCTCGACCCGCATTCAGAGTTTCTTGAGGTGAAGGAAAACCAAGAGTTCGAGGAGGACTTGGTGGGTGAGTTTGGTGGTATCGGGATTCAGGTGGAGACGCGTCAAGGTAAAGCCGTCGTCATTGCGCCGCTCGCGGGCACCCCGGGAGAGCGCGCGGGAATCCAACGTGGCGATGTTATTATCAGCATCGATGGAAAGGCGGTTGAGATGAACTCGACGATGGACGGGATTGTGAGTCGGCTGCGCGGAAAGCCGCAGACTCAGGTGTCAGTCGGTGTTTTCCGTCCCTCCACGAAGGCGACGATGGACCTCAACCTCGTGCGTGAGATCATTAAGATCGAGAGTGTGCGTGATGTGCATGTGATCGGGGACGGGGTGGGCTACGTGCAATTGACGGAATTTTCCGAGCACACCGGTGAGCAGTTTTCCAAGGCGCTGGACCAATTGCTCAGAGCGGGCGCGACCAGTCTGGTGATTGACATGCGCAACAACCCCGGCGGCTTGCTGGACGCGGCGGTCGAAGTGGCCGAGCCGTTTTTCAAGAAAGGCGAGTTGATCGTCTCGACTCGGGGCCGAAAGGCGACCGACCGAGAGGACTACAAGGCCGAGCGGGAAGGCGACCCATTGGCCGTGCCCCTTGCGTTGCTGGTCAACGCCGGGAGCGCCAGTGCGGCCGAGGTGGTGACCGGTGCCCTGAAGGATACCGGACGGGCGGTGGTGGTGGGCGAGCGGTCGTTTGGCAAAGGATCGGTGCAGTCTGTCTTCAAGCTCAAGCACGGCGAAGGCCTGCGGCTCACTACCGCGCGATACTATACTCCCAGTGGAGTGAGCATTCACGAAAAAGGAATTGCGCCGCACGTGGAGGTCGTGATGACGCCGGAAGAAGATCGAAAGCTGCGCCGTCAACGCGCGCGGTCCGACATTACCGACCCCCAAGAATTTAAGGAGCGCTTTGGATTCGAACGGATCGAAGACCGTCAGTTACAGGCTGCACTCGACGTGCTCAAGGGTGTGCGCTTACTCGATACGCGTGCGACGAGGGCCCACGCGCTGTGAACACTCACGCTCGCGGCGCTGCCGGGCGATTTCTCCATGCGTCCATTATTACCTGAAAAACAATGCCGCCTGCCAAGGGGGCGCAGCGAGTGATTCTCGCGCTGGAAAGTTCGTGTGACGAAACCGCCGTTGCGATCTTCGATCCGGCCAGCGGTTTGCTTGGGGAGTGGGTGCATAGTCAGATTGCTCTGCACGAGAAACACGGTGGCGTCGTGCCCGATCTCGCCACTCGAGAACACCTGCGGCATTTTGGGCCGCTGCTCGAACACGCCCAACGTGACGTAGGATTTAGCGGCGTCGACCTGATCGCGGTGACGAATGGACCTGGACTGGCGGCCTGTTTGGCGATCGGTGTCGCGGCGGCCAAGTCATTGGCACTGGCGAGGCGTGCTCCGGTCGTAGGGGTGAATCACCTACGCGGGCACGTGTGGTCACCTTTCATTGGGTTGCATGCGGAGGCTCCGGCTGATTTTGAGGCCCGCTTGCAGGCATTGTTACCGCATCTCGGACTGATCGTTTCGGGTGGTAACACGATGCTCTTCACACTCGACGCCAAACGGGAGGTAAAGGTTCTTTCCTCTACGCGGGACGATGCGGTGGGCGAGGCCCTCGACAAAGGGGCCAAGTTGCTGGGGCTCGGCTATCCGGGTGGGCCCCTGATCGAAAAAATCGCCGTAGGTGGAAAAATTGACTCGTTTGATTTTCCACGGGGGATTGGGCGGCGCGATGAGTTGGATTTTAGTTTTTCCGGGTTGAAGACCAGCCTGCGCTATCTGCTCGAGAAAATGCCGCGGGCCGATGTGCAGGAACGTTTGCCCGACTTATGTGCGAGCTACCAACAGGCGGTGGTGGATGCACTCGTGCGTAAGACTCGTGCGGCCTTGCGGCTGGACGGAGGCAAGTTTCGGAGCCTCGGATTGTCGGGCGGCGTCGCCAACAACCGCACACTCCGAGCGGCGCTGACGGTAGAGGCCGCCCGGGTCGCGATTCCCTGCCTAGCGGCGCAACCGCAGCACACCGGAGATAACGCCGGAATGATCGCGTTCGCGGCCTGGGCGGACACCACGGGCACCGATCGTCACTCGAAGCTTGCGCTGGGTATCGAGCCGAGCGCGGGATTGGCGTAAGGCACTACTTGTAATCCCGGCGCAAGTTGCTCGGAAGGAGACCGAGCTCTTCTCGGTATTTGGCTACCGTGCGGCGGGCGATCTTGATGCCTTTTTCTTGTAGTCTCGCCACGATTTCTTGATCGCTGAGCGGGGTTCCTTTGTCCTCAGCGGCGACGAGATCGGCAATCATTTCCTTCACGCTGGTATTCGAGACCGAGGCACCGCTGTCGGCTTGGTAGCCCGGGGTGAAGAAATATTTGAAATCGAAAATCCCGTGCGGGGTCTTGATGTATTTATTGGCGAGGGCGCGGCTGACCGTGGTCTCGTGGACGCCGACGACATCGGCGATTTGAGTCATGGTGAGTGGCTTGAGGTGCGAAACCCCGGTCTCAAAGAATGGGGTCTGCGCCTTAATGATCTCGCGCGTGATGCGTTCGATGGTGCGCTGCCGCTGCTCGATCGAATCGATGAGGAACTTTCCGGACCGCATTTTCTCGCGCAGATAGTCGCGCTCTTCTTTCGAGAGCGTGCCCTTGGCGATGAGATCGCGATAGGTGCTCGAGAGGCGCAAGCGGGGGATGTAGTCGTTGTTGAGATGGATCTTCCACTCGTCGCCGTCTTGCTCGACGGTCACATCGGCAATGACGACGCGGTTGTGGTCTTCGGCGAAGCGGCGGCCGGGGGCGGGGTCGAGTTTGCCGATTTCCTCGATCGCGGATTGTACCTCGTCGGTATCGGCAGAAAGCTTACGCGCGAGTTCCGGGATGCGCCGGCGGGTGAGCAGCTCGAAGTGATCCCGGATCATGCGCAGCGCCAGCGAATCGCGGCGGCCATTGGCGGCGAGTTGCAAGAGGAGGCACTCGGCGAGATTTTTGGCCCCAATGCCGGGCGGATCAAAGGTTTTGAGGACCTTCAGTGCCTCTTGGACGGCGTCGAGTCCAAGGCCCGTTTGCAGTGCGACGTCGGCGGGCGTTTGGGTCAGGAAACCGCGGTCGTCGAGACCGCCGACCAGCTGTCGCATCGCTGCCAGTGCCGACGGCGAGAGATCCGTCATTTCCGCTTGCTGCATGAGATGCTCTTGCAGTGACGTCTCGCTAACGAGGGAGTCAAAAAAATGCTGTCGCTTCTCCGCATCTTCCGAGGTGTAGGGCTGCGCTCCGCCGGCACTGGCCATATGGTCGCGCCAGTCTTCGTCGAGCTTTCCAAGGATCTCGAATTCTTTGTCCTTGGAGAAATCCATCTCATCACGCTTTACCTCCGACGTGTCGGAGGGAGCGGTGGCGTCGGATGTGTCGGAGCCTACTTTCCCGGTCGAATCGGAATCGCGGTCGGTGGCGTGGTCCTCGGGGGCCGGGTGGTCGAGGCTGACTCCTTCCATCGGGAGTTCTTCGAGCGTCGGATTGCTTTGCAATTCTTCTTGGATGACCGAACGCAGATCAAGCGCGGCGACCTGAAGGATTTTCAGAGAGTGCCTAAGTTGCGGAGCGAGGACCAGCGATTGGGTCTGACGCTGGCGCAGTTCGTGGCTAAATCCTTGCCCGCTCATATCCTGGATGAATAATCGAGGGGTTCATCTCAGCTGCCGGGGCGGGAAAGCGGGGGGATGACGGGGTCTTTGATGCCGAAGAGCTCCTTGAGGTAGACGCTGAGCTTTTCGTTAGTGGGGCCGTAACCGTCGCTATACAAATAAAGTTCGAGGGCCGTCAGCATCTCGTAGCCTGATTGGAAACGTTGTTCCCGGTCTCGTTCTAGGGACCGCTGAATGATGACCTCAAGTTTGGGATCGATATCGGCGCGCAGGGTCGAGAACTGCGGAATAGGCATCGCCAAAATGTTGCGGCGAGTCTGCGTCCGGTCGCGGGAGCGAAAGATATTCTTACCGAGGAGGAGCTCCGTGAGGACGATGCCGAGAGGGAAGAGGTCGGCGCGTGCGTCGGTGATGGCGTAGTTGGCCTGCTCGGGGGAAAGATACTCGTCCTTGCCGGCAATAACTTTACCTTCCTCGTTATACATCAGGTCGAGCGCCTTCGCGATGCCGAAGTCCGTGAGCTTCACGTCGCCTTCCTGGGCGATGAGGACATTTTTGGGTCCGATGTCGCGGTGGACGATGTTCAGGTGACGGCCCTCGCGGTCACATTTGGTGTGCGCGTAGGTGAGCCCACGGGCGACCCGTGAGACGATAAACGCGGCCAGATCGATGGGGATGTGTTTACCCAGCTGGCGATGGCGCTCGATAAATTGCTCCAGGTTCACGCCTTTGACGAATTCCATCACCATGAAATATTGGCCGCCGACCTGTCCGAGGTGATAGGTCTGGACAATGTTGGTATGGATCAAGTCGGCAACGAGTCGTGCCTCACCAATGAAGTTACTTTGGAACTCGGCGATCGCCGAATATTCTTGCCGAATGATTTTTATCGCGACGACCTTCCGGAAATTGCCGGCTCCAAGCTGCACGGCCTCGTAGACGAGGCCCATGCCGCCCTCCGCGATCTTGCGGGTCATCTCGTAGTGGAGTTCGTTGAAGATGTGCTTAAGTTCAGCCACGGAAAGGGAGGAAGGGGGGCGTGACGACCACTGGCAAGAGCGCATATCGTATTCGGCGCGGAATTTGCTGTGAGTGGATTTGACAGCGTGAGGCGCGACCTTACTTTTCGGTTGTGATTTCTCTGACTCCACGGGCCGCGAGCCAAGTTCGTGCCATGCACGCCGAACTCAATGCGCCGACGAAACGCCTTCGCGTGTTTGTCGAATCGGGCGGTTGTTCGGGCTTCCAATATGGAATGTCGTTCGATGAGAAAAAAGAAGCCGACACGGAATTGGAAAGCGAAGGTGTGCCCTTTTTGATGGATCCGGCGAGTCTGGCCTATCTCGACGGATCTTCGGTCGATTTTGACGACGGCCTGCACGGGAAGGGGTTTGAAATTAAGAATCCCAATGCACAAAGCACGTGCGGCTGCGGGAAGTCGTTTAGCTGAGAGCTTGGAGAAACGGGAGAGGGCGTGGTCTCAGCGCCACCGCGTGCGCGATTATGGTTTGGCGCACTCGTGGATCGCGACCGTGCTGAAGGTCATCGTAATAGCCGAGACGGACGTAAAACCGGCGGCCCGGATTTCGTCGGCGAGAGCAGCCGCGTTGGGAAACTGTTCGATGGTTTCGTTCAGGTAAACATA
>CAMATV010000168.1 GCA_945861235.1 Opitutus sp. GAS368 | reverse complement strand
TTTCACGCGCGGTCGTTGGGAAAAGACCGCTCCGCTCGGCATCGTGACGTGAGGCGTCCGCAGTGGCATGGGCTTTCCAGCCCATGTCCGTCCGCTCGCCATCACGGGCTGGAAAGCCCGTGCCACTCACTTCGCCTTCGCCGCCGGCAACAACGGCGCGATACTCGCCACCACGGCATCGGCGAGCTGCGCGGAGCCGTCGTTCGTGAAGTGGACATTTTTCGGAAGCTGAATCTTGTCCTGCCGCGCGACGACAAAGGCGTGCAGATCGTCCACCGCGACGCCGTTTTCTTTCATCACGCGGATCGCGGCCACATTGTAGGGAATCTCGCTGTGCTCAACGCGTCCGGCCGAACCAGCGGGGACCGGCGTGGTCGTGGCAAAAATGAGTTTAGCCCCCGTCTTCTTGAGCGACGCGACCAGTGCACGAAGGTTTTTCTCATACTCAGCCACGCTCGCGACCTGTTTCCCTTTTTCCGGTGAAACCAACGCACCTTTTTCATCGAGATATTTCACATCGTGCAGGCCGAAGTTGAAATGGACCACGTCCCACTTTCCCGCGCCGAGCCACTTATCGATGGTGCGGACGCCCTTCCCTGAGTCGCTGCAGTTTTCCGCCGGACGGTGGACGTTGGCTTTGCCGGCCAAACGCGCGCGGGTGGGCAGCGTATAGCCGATGGAAATCGAATCGCCGAGCAAGAGGACCCGCGGTAGCCCGGCGACATCGGTGATTTGCGCGAACGAGGGGTTGGGGGCTTTTTTGGCGGGTGCTTTCTCCGCCGCGCCGAGCGACACGAGCGAGCACGAGCACACGACCAAAGCCGTCCGAAGGAGTAAGCGGGGATATTTCATAGGGAAGAAGATGGGCGAAAGCGTGTGAAAGGACCCCGGCGATTCGCAACCGTGGAAATTTCACCCACGCACCGCGAGCCAACCGAACACCAAGGCGTAGATCGCGCACTCGGCGCAGAGCAGCACGAAGCCGACGCGCAGCAATGCGCCGCGCAACTCCGGCCACACGCGCAGCCACGGCAAAATTACGAGACGCCCGCCCCACCACAGCGCGATGCCCGCGCAGAGGACGCGCGCCGTCGGCGAGCCGGCGACGAGCTCCGGTGCGAAGCAAAGGCAGACCAGTCCACAGAACGCTATCGTGGCCCCAATCGCGAAATTCTGTGCGACGGCGAAACGCCGGTGCACGGCCGGAAGCCGCGAGGTTTTCATCCCAGCCAGCGGGGATCGGCGTGAAGCACGCGGCGACGAGCGTCACGAGGTGGAATACGCCGGCTGCGCGTATGGCCAGAATCAGGGACGAGGCTTCGATCATGACAGAGGATCAGGATCTACGTTGGCGGAGTTTGCCGGAGGGTTCGAAGCTGCGATCACCTGATTTCATCGGCTGCTACCGAATCAGCAACGCGGAAGGATGTTTGATCCCGGCGTCGAGCGTCGCGAGTTGAGCGTGGTGCCGAACTGCGAGTTCACAAAGATAGTGGTCGGAGACTTCTTTGTGCGTGCGAATCGGATGGCCGCGCAGCGCGGAAGCCGGCGGAAGCGAATCGATAAAACGATAACGCGATCCCAGCGAGGCGATGAACTGCGCCAACACCAGCTCGGCGTCGGTGAAACTCGCGGAAATCGTGCGGTCGGCCATCGAAACCCTCACAAAACTCAGCTCCGTAAACGCACAACCGAACACCTGCGGCTTTTCATTGGCGAACCAAGCGTGCGCGCGCTCGTGCAGGCTGTGGACATTCCAAAGCAGCCCGACGAGTGCGTTGACGTCGAGGAGGCAAGGAACGTTCACAACAACTCGGCGTTCAACCGGGCGATGGCTTCGGCCGACACTTTGCGCGTCCGTGCCGAACGCGTGGACGCTATCATGCGGGGCAACCCGGAAACAGGATGTCGTTCCAGTTCGTAGCGTGCCGAGCGGCGCTGCGGACGCAGGAGCACGCCGTCGGCGCGGAACTCGACGCCCAAACGCGCTCCGGGCGCGAGCTTCAGCTTTCGGCGCGCGGACGCGGGTAGAACAAACTGCCCCTTGGTCGAGAGCGTGGTCGTCATAGCTTCACCGTCAGATGCGAGGTCGGGAAAGGCAAGCCCACGGGTGCTTCGCGCCGGACACAAAAAAGCCCGGCATTTTTTGGCCGGGCTTCGCAGCTTGAGTCTATAAATCGGTGGCTGGAAAGCCGCCGCTCCGATGACTACAGCAGATCGGTCGAGCCCATCAAAAAGCGGTCGCACTCGCGCGCGGCACCGCGGCCTTCGTTGATCGCCCAGACGACGAGACTCTGGCCGCAGCGGCTGAACGTAAACGCGGCGGAGGGCATGCGCGTGACGCTGGAGCGTGTGTGGCTCCGCACACGAGGGTTTGCGGCGAAGTCCGACACGGAGAAGACCGTGCGCCGCCCGAAACAGGAACAGCTGCTCCAGCTCCTACCGAACGCCACGGCCTCGCCCCGGCCGAAATCTGGGCCGCCCTCGACGGCACGAAACAGGCCACCGCCCACATCATCGCCCCGCTGCTGAAGGCGAGACTCGCTAAACGCATCGGCACCCGAAAGCCGAGCCTCTACGTGCTGGATCAAATAAAAGCCTCCATCAACACACGAAAACCCCGTGATGAATCTCTTTAGGCAGGGGGTTTCCGTAGCCGAGATTTCGGATTGTATACGGAACAGTTATTCCATGCGACCAAACCTTTTTCTTGTTTGTAATGTGTGAGTTCTTTTCGGTGAAGGCGTAGATAAGCATCGACTCGATTTGATCGATGCGGCGAGGCGTAATATTTCCGCCGCGAACACTAACCGACCCTTGGGTCACTCGAAACTGATGATTCGGGTGCTCTTTCTTGAGCCTCTTGAGGCGCCGAAGGTGGTCGGCCTGCCCGAGGCGAGATGCAATAAAAGACCTTACCGCCTTTCCGATGTAGAATATTTATCGTTCCGATTTTCCGGAATAGCCGAAAAGCATGTAAAGCCACGAACGGGCATCATACGCGTTGCGCCTCGCGTTCTCATACAAGGCGGGGCGCGACCAGTGAATATCAATGAGCCACGGAGTTTCGGCCGCGATTCGTTTTAGACTCATTGTAACGGGTGGGCTTGGCGTTACGGCAGATCGGTCGAACCCATCAAGAAGCGATCGCACTCGCGCGCCGCCCCGCGACCTTCGTTGATCGCCCAGACCACCAGGCTCTGTCCGCGGCGGCAGTCGCCGGCCGCAAAAATATTCGGAAGATTCGTCCGATATTTTTCGTGCTCGGCTTTAATGTTCGAGCGCGGGTCGGTCTCGAGTTTGAGGTCCTTAAGGATCGCCTGTTCGGGCCCGAGGAACCCCATCGCGAGCAAGACGAGTTGCGCGGGGCGCGTCTGCTCGGTACCGGGTTGCTCCTTGGGCATGAACTGACCCTTGTCGTTTTTCTCCCACTTAATCTCCACGGTCACGAGCGACTGCACGTTACCGTGAGCGTCGCTGATGAACTTCTTCACCGTGGTGAGATAGATCCGGGGATCGGCACCGAATTTCGCGGCGGCCTCTTCCTGACCGTAGTCCATCTTGTAGGTCTTGGGCCACTCGGGCCACGGATTGTCAGCCGTGCGTTCGAGCGGGGGCTTCGGGAGAATTTCGATTTGGACGATGCTCTTGCAGCCGTGGCGCAGAGAGGTTCCGACGCAATCGGTACCGGTATCGCCGCCGCCGATCACGATCACGTCTTTGCCCTTGGCGTGGATCGGCGAGTGCTCGGCACCACCGTTGAGGACGGCCTTGGTGTTGGCCGTCAGGAGCTCCATCGCGAAGTGCACGCCCTTGAGGGCACGGCCTTCGATGGGGAGATCGCGCGGCAGGGTGGCACCGGTGCAGATGACGGTCGCGGCGTATTCCTTGAGGAAGATCTCGGCGTCCACGTTATCGCCGACGTTAGCATTGCAGATGAAGGTAATGCCGGAGTCTTCCATCAGCTTGATGCGACGGAGGACGACTTCCTTCTTATCGAGCTTCATGTTGGGGATGCCATACATGAGGAGGCCGCCCGGGCGGTCGGCGCGCTCAAAGACGGTGACGGTGTGGCCGGCCTTGTTGAGCTGCTCGGCGGCGGAGAGGCCGGCGGGGCCGGAGCCGATGACGGCAACTTTTTTGCCGGTGCGAACTTTGGGCTGCTCGGGGAGCACCCAGCCCTCGTCCCAGCCGCGGTCAGTGATTTCGCACTCGATGTTCTTGATCGTGACAGGCGGGTTGTTGATGCCGAGGACGCAAGAGCCCTCGCACGGGGCGGGGCACACGCGGCCGGTGAACTCCGGGAAATTGTTGGTCTTGTGCAGACGATCGAGGGCTTCCTTCCAGAGGCCGCGATAGATGAGATCGTTCCACTCGGGGATCAGATTGTTGATCGGGCAGCCGCTGGCCATGCCGCTAATGAGTTTGCCCGTATGGCAGAACGGGACGCCGCAGTTCATGCAGCGCGCGCCCTGATTGCGGAGTTTCTTCTCCTCCATGGGGACGTGGAATTCCTTCCAGTCTTTGGTGCGCTCAAGCGGTGAGCGGTCGACGGGAAGTTCGCGGAGATATTCGATGAAGCCGGTGGGTTTGCCCATGATCGGAAAAGTTGAGAGCTAGGAGTGGAGGGTGGAGAGCGGCGAACCGTCAGTTGCCGCCGACGCGGGAGAGGTCGCGGGCGTTTTCTTCGAAGGCGGCCATAATGGCTTCTTCGCCGGTGAGGCCTTGCGACTCAGCTTTCTCGATACAGGCGAGCATCCGCTTGTAGTCCTTCGGGAGGACTTTCACGAACTTCGGCAGAAAAGCGTCGAAGTTGGCGAGCACCTGCTGGCCACGCGCGCTCCGGGTGTAGTCGACGTGGCGTTGAATGATGGCGCGGAGCTCGGCGATCTCGGCGGGCTTCTCGACTTTTTCGAGACCGACCATCGAGACGTTGGCCTGCTGGGCGAAGTCGCCTTGGACATCGAGCACGTAGGCGACGCCACCGGACATCCCGGCAGCGAAGTTACGGCCGGTGGGCCCCAGGACGACGACGCGGCCGCCAGTCATGTATTCGCAACCGTGGTCGCCGACGCCTTCCACGACGGCAGTGACGCCGGAATTGCGGACGCCGAAGCGCTCGCCAGCGCGGCCGTTGACGTAGACCTCGCCGGCCGTGGCACCATACATGGCGACGTTGCCGATGATGATGTTGTCCTCAGCTTTGAAGCCGGCGTTCGCAGGCGGGTGGACGACGAGTTTGCCGCCGGAGAGGCCCTTGCCGAAGTAGTCGTTGGCGTCGCCCTCGATGGAGAGCGTCATGCCGCGCGTGACGAAGGCGCCGAAGCTCTGACCGGCCGAACCCTTAAAGCGGATACGAATGGTGTCCTCTGGGAGACCCTTCGCGCCGTATTTCTTGGTGACCTCGTAGCTGGTGATCGTGCCGGTGACGCGGTTGACGTTCTTGATCGGCAGCTCGGCGATGACCTTCTCGCCGCGCTCGATGGCGGGTGCGCAGATGCCGAGGAGCGTCGTGATGTCGAGGGACTTGTCGAGGCCGTGGTCCTGTTTGATGGAGCAGAAGCGACCGACCTCGGGGCCGACGTCCGGCGAGTAAAGGATCTTCGAGAAATCGAGACCTTTGGCTTTCCAGTGCGTGACGGCGCGCTGCGGTTCGAGGCGGTCGGTACGGCCGACCATCTCTTCGATGGTGCGGAAGCCGAGTTGGGCCATGAGCTCGCGCACTTCTGTGGCGATGAACGTCATGAAATTCACGACGTGCTCGGGCTTGCCGGCGAATTTGGCGCGGAGCCGCGGGTCCTGAGTCGCCACACCCGCGGGGCAGGTGTTGAGATGGCAGACGCGCATCATGATGCAGCCGGTGGCAACGAGCGGAGCGGTCGCGAAACCAAATTCTTCGGCGCCGAGCAACGCGGCCATAATCACGTCGCGGCCGGTCTTGAGCTGGCCGTCCGTCTCAACGGCGATGCGTGAGCGGAGGTTGTTCAAGACGAGGGTCTGGTGGGTTTCGGCGAGACCGAGTTCCCACGGAAGACCGGCATGCGTGATGGAGGTTTGCGGCGAAGCGCCGGTGCCACCGTCGTATCCGGAAATCAAAACAACGTCCGCGTGTGCCTTGGCGACGCCGGCGGCGATGGTGCCGACGCCGACTTCGGAGACGAGCTTTACGCTGACGCGCGCATGGCGGTTGGAGTTCTTGAGATCGTGGATGAGCTCCGCGAGATCTTCGATGGAGTAGATATCGTGGTGCGGCGGGGGCGAGATGAGGCCGACGCCGGCGGTGGTGCCGCGGGTCTTGGCAATCGGCGGATATACTTTCGTGCCGGGCAACTGGCCGCCTTCGCCGGGCTTCGCACCCTGGGCCATCTTGATCTGGATTTCTTTCGCGCTCGCGAGGTATTCCGCCGTGACGCCGAAACGTCCGGAGGCGACCTGTTTGATCGCGGAATTTTTCGAATCGCCGTTGGCCATCGGGATGAAACGCGCGGGATCTTCGCCGCCTTCCCCGGTGTTGGAGCGACCGCCGATGCGGTTCATGGCGATCGCGAGCGTCTCGTGCGCCTCGGTGGAGATGGAGCCGTAGGACATGGCCCCCGTCTTGAAGCGCTTCATGATGACTTCGATGGACTCGACCTCCTCGAGCGGGATCGCGGTGGAGGCCTTGAACTCGAGCAAGCTGCGCAGGGTGCAGAGTTTCGAACCCTGATCGTTGACGATCTTCGAGTAGTCTTTGAAGGCGGCGTAACTCGTCGTGCGCACGGCCTTCTGGAGGCGGTGGATCGACTCGGGCGTGAAGAGGTGAGCTTCACCCTCGCTGCGCCATTGGTATTGTCCGCCGGAGGGCAGCACGGCCGCGTTGGCCGTGCGCTCGGGATAGGCGGCGCGATGGCGGGCGAGGACTTCCTGCGCGACGATATCGAGGCCGATGCCGCCGACGCGCGTGGCGGTCCACGTAAAGTAGTGGTCGACGACGGACTGGTTGAGACCGAGGGCTTCGAACACTTGGGCGCCGCGGTAACTCTGGATCGCGGAGATGCCCATCTTGGACATGACCTTGACGACGCCCTTGGACGCAGCCTTCACCAAGTTCTTGCACGCGGTCTTGTGATCGATGCCGGTGAGCAACGCTTCCCGGATCATGTCATCGATCGTCTCGAACGCCACGTAGGGATTGATCGCGGAGGCGCCGTAGCCGATGAGCAGCGAAAAGTGGTGCACTTCGCGCGC